>NZ_JBVHVX010000013.1:0-135465 GCF_055564615.1 Agromyces sp. NPDC029043
TCAAAAACGGCGAACTCGTCGAACCCGGCACCGCCTCACCCGACCAGCAGGAGGCTGCCTGAAACAACCTCATCCACAGATCTTGACAATATCTCACCACTTGTACGTGATCGTCGGTGAATTCGGGACAGCGCAGCGGCGCACACAAGCCAAAGCCGCGCTCCAGGACGTCTGCAGTCAGGTGAACCGACGAATCACTCTGTGTGTCTGGCGCTCGGTCTCGTCTTGGGGACTACAGGCCGCTGACTACGGGCTCTGGGCGACGCAGCGGACCCTTGAGCAGAAACGTTGCACCTGGTTCCGGTCTTCGGTCGAGCCGACGCTATGCAGCTTCTACAGGCCCTGGGGGCAGAAAGAGTAGTGCCGGCTATCCCCGCTTGTGCGAGGAAGTCCACCCTTGGCGGACTTGTCACCGGCACCACCCAGTAGACACTAGGGGTCCGACAGTCGTCAAACATGCGAGCCGACGCGAGTCGCCCGCTGACACCATTTCCCTGCTCAACTCCCCCTTGTGCGTCGCGGGGAGGGAGGACGCCATACCTCGGAGGTATGGGCCGGGCGGCTCCGCTCCGTGATGCCGACGCCCCTTCCCCCTGGGCACGACGGAGCCCCGGCCAGTGCGCGACCGGGGCTCGTCGTGGGGTGTCAGGAGCCGAGTCCGCCCTCTACGGTCTCGAACGTGACGACGTTGCTCGGGCGGGCGACGGCCAGCTCGAACCGTCCCTCGCAGCGGGCTCGCAGTTCGTTGCGCTCGAACGACTCGCCGACGCTCTCCGACCACCGGATCTCGACGCCGCGGGTATCGGTGGCCAGCGCTTCGGCACCGTCGCCGAGCAGGACGCCGGCGCCGTCGTCGAGGGTCTGGCAGACCACGACCGGCACCGACCAGAGTCGGCGGGTCGCGGCGTCGATGGGTCGCACCGACAGGTCGAGGGTGCCGTCGCTGGTCCGGATGGTCTCGGCCAGCTCCCAGTCACCGGGGCTGACGAAGAACGCGGCGGGTGTGCCGCCTTCTGCTTCGAGCTTGGTGATCGCGGCGCGTGCGGTACGGACCCACGAGTCGGTGAGGCCGTCGTCCTCGACGAACATCTGAGCCTGCACGCCGGTGGTGTGGAAGAACCCGCGCAGGTTGGCGCCGACACCGGTGCCGTTGAGTACCTGGTCCTCCAGCGCCCGGCTCAGACCGTAGAGCAGTTCGGCGCTGACGAACATGCCCAGGCTCGGCAAGTCCTGAAGCATGTACTTGTCGATGCCGTCGGACAGGTGGGCCACGACCTTGAGCTCTGCCTCGACGCGGTCGATCTCGTACTCGGAGGTGGGCTTGACCGCACCGCGGGCAACCCGCGCGGCGTTGTTCTCACGCGAGGTCTGACGCAGGTAGGCGTACCGGCCGCCCTCGACGCCGATCAGCGGCAGCACATCGAGCATCGAGGACGCCACGCGTCCCTGCTCGACGGGTGTCTCCGAGAGCAGTTGCACCGATTCGAGGACCGAGCCGCTGGCGGCCAGGCTCTTGCCGTTGGCTGTCTTGGCCATCTTCACCGCGAGCTTGCGGCCAAGTCCGCCCTTGCCGTCGGGACGTGCCAGGCCGGTCGCGTAGCCCTGCTTGGCGCCGCCGGCGAACAGGCCGCGCACCACGTCGCCGTCTTCGTCGAGTTCGAAGTCGAAATCGTCGTCGGCCGGTCCCGAGGCGAACTCCGCGAGCGCCTTGGTCGTCTTGTCGTTGCGGGCGATGCGGTCGTTGATCGTGTCGAAGTCCTTGGCGAGCTTCTCGATCTCGGCGACCTCGGCAGCGGTGAAGTCGCGGGTGATCGAGCGGAGTTCCTTGAGGCGGGCGACGATCGCCGCGCGCTGTTCCTTGAGATTCATGGGTGTTCTCGTTTCTGTGAGAGTGCCGCGCATGCAACGGATTCCGCACATGCGGCGGCGCGATGATGGTGAATCGGTGCTGTCGGCTTCGCGGGGCGCTGCACCTGGCGAGCTACGCGGGGAGCGCTTCGACCCGTGAGGGTGGCTCCTGGCGGTCGCGGGATGCGGCCTGGCGGCGACTACGACACCGAGTGCGGAAACCGGGACCGGGAGGCTGGCGGCCCGAACGGGGCACCGTCGGGGCTCGCGGACCATCACACGCGGTCCCGGTTTCTGCGGTTGGTCTCCTAACCACGACTCCGAAGGAGAGTCCCCCTCAGTCTAGATCCTGCACCGCTGCAATCAATCTCAGCAGTGGAGCTTGCGTGTCGTCAGGTGACACCGACGCGGCCATGACGCCGTACCCGGCCGCGAGTGCCGAGATGAGTCGGATGATGCCCTCGTTGGTCTCGGTGTCCTCGGCGGCCGCCTCGTCGAGCACCAGGCCCATCGCGATGCTGTCGTGGTTCTGGCTGGCGAGTGCCATGCGTGCCGCACGCCCGACGTCGAGCGGACGGATCTCGTTGAGTTCGTGCTCGTCCTCACTCACAGCACATCGTCCTCCGGTGTCTCGCTCTTGAGCGCCGGTCGCCGGCCGATCACGCGGGTGATGGTGGTCGCCGCGCGTTTCCCGATGCTCGTGCGCGGCCGGAACCGACTCGCGCTCATCGTGCGGCCGTCGGCGCCGAGCAGATCGCCGATGTTCTCCCGCCACACGCGTCCGTCCTCGGACCAATGCTCGTCGGCGGTCCCGTTCCTGTTGTCGCTCATGACTTCTTCCTTCCTCGGTTGCGCGCACTGGTGGGCGACTTCTGGCGGCCGACGTACTCGGCCAGGCACGCCGCGCACGTCCAGCCGTGTACGTCGCCCTTGAACGCTCGGCACGGTCCCGAGCAGACCCGGCAGACGAACGGGGTCTCGGTGCGATACCTCGGATGGGTGGGTGGTGATGTCATGCGGCGTTGTCTCCCTTCTTCTTTCGCGGGTAGGTCTGGTTGACCCGGTGGCCCGCGATAATCCAGCCGCCCCACCGGTATGGAGGCTGGCCCGCGAACCACTCCTGGCAGGCCTCGATCGCGGTGCATAGCTGGCACAACGCGAATGCGGCGTCACCGCGATAGCGGCGGTCGTCGGGATCTTCGCCAACCGGTCCCGGCTCGAACAGCACCTCGGACCCGACACATGCCGGATCGGTCTTGAGGAACGGGTACGAACCTTCGAGGATCGCGGACACCAGGTCGACCAGGCCGCCGTCGAGCCGCGCTACGTGCCGGTTCACACCGCCTCCAGTGGCCCGTAGACTTCGACGCGCAGGGTTGCCTCGGCGTCGTCGGCGTAGACACGGAAGTGCCCGCGGTGCGGTGTGCCCGGGTCGCGCAGACGATCGCAGGTGTAGATCAGTCGCTCGCTCCGGTGCTCGATGATCGCTGGGAACACGTGATGGACGTGCACGCCGCCGTCGACGACCTCGCACGCCGCGACCGGCCGACCATCGCTGTAGTGGGTGAACTCGCGCGCCACGAGACGCAGCGTGCTCATGCGGTCGGCGAGCCAGTCGGTCTCGTCAGGCAAGGTGTCGCACACACCGTGTTCGCCGAGACGGTCGGCTACGTGCTCGTGGCAGTCGACGGCACAACGCGCCGCGTGGATCAGCATGTCGACGGTGATGTTCGGGGATCGGGTCACGGTCAGCTCTCCTGACAGGTGTAGTGGTGGCCGGCGGCGATGTCGTCGGCGAAGCTCATGGGGTGGTGGCAGATCGGGCACTCGGTGACCGGATCGCGCGGCGCGGAACCGTCGGAACTGGGCACCATAGATTCCGCATAGGTTCCATTGGTTCCCACACTCTGAGTGCTGGAATCTATGGAATCTATGGGGGAATCTATGGACCACAGCCACGACGCCCCTTTGCCGAATCCGACGCGCTCAGTGGTGATTCCCGAGCCCATTCCGAGTCCTCGCCTTCTTGACGGCGTTGTCACTCAGGCCGGCCGCGCGGGTGTGCTTGAGGACTTCGGCGGCGGGCGCCTTTCCTCCGACCTCGACGAGATACGAACGGATGATGGACGCGATGTCGTTGCCATCTTCCCGGCCGTCCTCCTCGGACCGGTCGGCGAGCAACGACCGCGCGTCGTGGTCACTCGATCCGGTCCACACGACGCGGGCGACACCGGACCCGTCGACCGACTCCAGCCGGTAAGTCAGCGCTCCAGGCATCGGCCCGAGGTTGGACTTCACACCCGCGAGGACACGGGTATCTGGGTCTTCGGGATCCGCAGCGACGAGCATGCCGGCACGTGCGGCGCCGACGATGCCGATCGATCCACCACCGCGATACATCGGATCGCCACCCTTCACCTTGTTCAGATGCCGCAGAACGAGCACGGTGCAGCCGGTCTGCTCGGCCATCGTCGACAACCTCGACATGACACGGCGGATGTCTTGATCGCGGTGTGAGTCGACCTTGCCCGGGAGGTAGGCCATCAGGACATCGACGACCAGGAGTCGGGCGCCGTGCTCGATGACCGCGGCGGTGAGTTCGTCGACGTCGGCGAGCGTCGGCGGCCGAAGGTAGCGGGTCCCGTCATCTTCGGTGCATGTGACACCCTCGACAGCGATCACTCGGGTGACGTCGGCGCCGGCCGCGTCGAGCCTTGGCCGCACGGTGTCAGCGAGGCCATCCTCGGCCGAGAGCAGGATCACCGCGCCGTCGTGCTCGCACGGTGTGCCGTCGGGCCAGGTGCGGCCGGTGGTGACGTGTGCGGCGAATGACAGTGCCAGGGTGGACTTTCCGAGACTCGGGTCGCCATCGAGGGTGACCAGCTTTCCCGCAGGGATGCGCCCGGGCCATAGCCAACTCACACGCTCTGGGGTGACGTCGGAGAGTCGGACAACCGAGAGGCTCATGCGACCACCCGCTTCGCCCACGGATTGGCCTCAAGCCACGCGATCCGTGAGGCCTCGGCGCGACCGAGGTCTCCCCAGGGCAGCGCCCCCGAGGTCTCGTGTGAAGCCTCGATCATGGCCGTCGCGTGGTTCTCCAGGTGTAGCGCCCACTGCTCCGCGGCGAAGTGGATCGCGCCGACACGACGTGGGTCTGATGGCGCCAGTGCGAGCCACTCGCAGGTTCCGATGATCGGCAAAGGGCCGCTCTTCAGTGCGCGCTCGATAACGGGCCATAGAGCTTCGTGTGTTGCCGCCCAGGATGTTTCGCGGGGCCCAGCTCCCGCCGTGATGACCTTCGGGGCTTCGGCCCGATTGGTCGGTGGTGTGGTCACAGTGTGTCCTTGTCTGCTGAGGTGATGGGGTGGGGTAACTGGCCGGACACCCGCCCCGAAGGGGGCGATGGCTGGGTCGGCGTCCGGCCAGTCGCATTACTCGCTCCCGAGTGCGTCGACCCGCTCAATCGCGGCGAGCAGTTCGGCCAGGATGTGACGCGCGTCCTCGGCGGACAGCGTTGCGAGATCGGCGTCGAGGTAGATGAACGGCCTGAGAACCGAGCCGTCGAGCGACACGTCGGCCATCGTCGAGATCTCGACCTTCCCGACCTTCGCCTCGGCAGTCACCAGTTCGCAGTACGTCTCGTCGTGGCGGTCGTCGGGCCGCACCCACGCGGTCCGCGAGACCGTGGTGAGCCTCGGGTCGACGGAGATCGCTTCGCACGCGAGTTGGAAGCTCTCTGAGTCGAGCATGTCCTCGGCGTGCCGCCGCAGCTCTGCCGGGTCATCGCCGCGACGCTCGGCAATCTCGAACAGCCGCCGGGCTTTCTCGGTCAGTCCGTCGGAGAAGTCGCGCCAGGTGCCGGTCATGCGTGCCACCCCATTTCAACGGCGAGCCACAGCGCGGCCAGCGGAGCGGGATACGCGAGGGCGAAGAGGGCGACGGCGCTCAACGTCAATCGGCAGTTACTCTGAGGGGACATCGGTAGTCCTTTCGTGGGTACTGGTGGTGCCCTCGACGGCGTTCTTGGCGGGATGCGTCGGGGGCTTTTTGCTGTCTCGCCGCAACTCGGCGCGTTCGCAGATCCGCGTGAATCGGCGCGTGCCAAGCTCGTCGGCGCCCAGGCCGGCGTCGGCGTGGGCGTTCAAATCGGCGTAACGGTCCGCGACCGCCTGGACGTGCCCGGCACCCTTCACCGCCGTAAGCGCGTCACGTATCTGTGCCACAACGAGATTCGCCGAGGAGTGCGCAAGATCGACCTCGGCCGGATCGGTGTCGAGCTTGTCCTCGAGCCAGTGCAGACGCTCCCTCAGATCGTCGACATTCAGGCCGTGGGCACGCGCGTCGTCATGCAGATCCCACGCCGAGGCGAGGAACTCATCGACCGGGATCATGCCGCGTCCGGCGTCAGTCCGAGTGCCGCCTTGAGTTCGGCAGTCGGCACGACATACCGAGATCCGACGCGGATCACGCGGAGCGGAAAGGTGCCATTGCGGGCGGCGATGTATGCCGTGCTCTTGCCGATGCCGAGTGCCTTAGCTGCGGTGGTGAGATCTGTCGAGACGCCGAGGGCGTCGATCTGTTCGGGTGTCATGGTGAACTCCTCGTCTGGTGGGTTTGACTGGTGTTCGTCAAATACTGGCTAGTTCGACTGAACACAGTCAGTTCTAGCATGGCGTCGGCTATCCGTCCAGAAGTGTGTAATCTGACGGCATGGCGTCATGGTCTCCTGAACTCACTGCTCGAATCGGTGCCACGGTTAAACGACTCCGCGGGAAGCGGTCAGCTCAATGGCTCGCGGATCGGACTGCGGATCTCGGGCATCCGATTCCGCGAACGACGATCTCCGAGACGGAGAACGGGAGGCGGGCAACAATCACGGTGCAGGAGGTCATGGTCTTGGCGGCGGCGCTTGAAGTGCCGCCAGTTGAGTTGCTGTTCCCCGATCTTCCTGATGGAGAAGTCGAGGCCTTGCCGGGCCGGGTAACTACCTCTTGGCAAGCGGTGCAATGGTTTTCGGGCGAATCTCAGGGCAAGGACTGTCTGGTACCGGGAACCAAGTCGGACCTCCTAAGGCGCTCCCGTGACTGGCAGGAAGCGCGTGAAGGTCTGGCGCGTGCGGAGTACGCGCTCAAGCACTCATCGGATGAGAATCGAGATGAGTATCGAGAGCTAGTCTCGCTCTGGCTTGAGAGGGTGGCGTTCTACGAGAGGATGTTCGAATCCGATGAGTAGGCAACGTCTCGCGCTCGGGACATACGGCGCGATCAAGCGCACCGAACTGGAAGACGGCCGATGGATGGCGCGTACTCGATATCGCGACTTCGACGGTGTCACAAGGCAAGTCAAGGCGCGGGGTGCAACGGGCGCTAAGGCCGAGGCCGCGCTCAAGGATGCGTTGAAAGACCGCCGATACAGCAGGGGAGATGCTGCGCTCTGCGCCGACAGCACCGTCGGTGAGCTGCTCGACAAGTGGATGCTCGACGAGGTCCGCAACGGCGTCGGCAAGGGTGGCCGGCCGCGGACCGAGAACACCATCGCCTACTACGAGCGCGCCGTCGAGAAGATCATCAAGCCGGGGCTGGGTCTGGTGACTTTGCGCGAGGCGACGACCCAGACGATCGACCGATTCCTACTCTCGATTCCATCGGTGTCGGCCAAGCGTGACGCCCGAGTCGTGCTGCGCCAGGCGTTCGCGCTCGCAGCCCGCTACGGCGACGACACACAGGTGCGGGTGAATCCGGTCATCAGTGCGCACGTCCCGCCGGCGTCCCGCTCGAAGCCGCGCAACCTTGAGGTCGACGACGTCCAGGAGTTGCGCCGCCGAATCCGCGAGTGGCAGGACGAGCAGCTCCGTGGTCCACGGCGCGCGCACGACCTCGTCGAGGTCATCGACGTGATGCTCGGTACCGGCGTGCGGATCGGGGAAGTGCTCGCGCTTCGCTGGCAGGACTGCACCGACCTCGACGCCGACCGGGTCGCGGTGACCATCGCGGGTACCGTCGTCACCGCCAAGGGGCACGGTTGCTGGCGCCAGGACCATCCCAAGACCGAGGCAGGTTGGCGCACGGTGATCCTGCCGAAGTTCGCTGTCGAGGCACTCAGGCGCCAGCGAGACCGCGGTATCCCGTCGGCCGAGGGCCTGATCTTCCCGACGCGGACCGGATCGGCCCGGTGGCCGTCCAACTTTCGCACCGCATGGCGCAAGGTCCGCGGCGACGACTACGCCTGGGTCAAGCCGCACACGTTCCGCAAGACGGTCGCCACGCTCGTCGAGCGGGAGCTCGGCATCGGCGCGGCATCGGTCCAGCTCGGCCACTCCGCGACGGCTGTCACCAAACGTCACTACGTCGTGCGTGCCGTCGACGCGCCAGACGCTCGCACCGCACTCGACAAGCTCGCCTGACCACGGCAAAGCGTGCCCAGCCGCCACCATTCCGTGCCCAAAGCGTGCCCAGTAAGCGAAAGAGCGGATTTCTCAGCATCGAGAAATCCGCTCTGACCTGGTAATCGTGGAGCCGCCCAGGGGAATCGAACCCCTGACCTATTCATTACGAGTGAATTGCTCTACCGACTGAGCTAGGGCGGCGCGCTACCCGAAAGCAGCGGTCACGAGTGTAGCGACTGTCCGGGGGCGAACAAAAATCGGTCCGGCGACCGGGCATCGACGCTTGGGTACCCCAAGCCTCGGGCCCAGTGGTCGCGCGGGTTCACCGACGACATCAAACGTCCTGATTCTGGGGGCTTTTCGCACCAAGATCGGCTCAACCAGCTCGAAATCGGGACGTTCGATGTCATTGCCAGCCCGGTCCACGCAGGTCGCCACGTCAGAAGGCGAGGGCGGGCGGTTAACCTTCGTCCATGGGGAGGCGCAGGGATAACGATGGGCTCATCGCGGCGATCGGCACGGTCGGGTGGTGGGTTTATCTGGTGGGCGCGATCGTGTCCTGCGGTGTGTGGCAGATCGGCGACGCCTTCAGTCCCGCCGTGACGGACTTCGGGCCCGCGATGTACACCTCGGACCCACAGACCCTCGATGAGGCGAATGCGATGTTCACGGACGCGAACGACGTGAACACGCTGCGTTTGGTTGCGGCCGTCGGGCTCGTCGCTGCGGTGGGTGCCGGGGTCGCGGCGATTCTGCGGCGCCGTTCGCTGCCGGCCGTCATGGCGCTGGCCGCACTTGTGGTGTCGTTCTTTCTCGTCGAGTTCGCTGCGAACGGCTTCGGTCAGGTCGACCTGCGGCCGCTCCTGGACTTCGTCGTCCTGTTCATCGCGGTGATCCTGCGCGAGATCACCTGGCGGCGGGCGACCGCCCCTGCCGTGGTGCCTCAGATCGGATAGGCCGCACGGTCATCCGCCGTCCAGCGCGGCGAGCAGCGCACGTCCCCGCGGCGACAACTCGTAGCCGACATCGAGGCTGTGCGTCAGCCCCAACTTCTTCAGCTTGCGGACATCGAGCTTGAAATCGGCTCTCTCCCTGCCCAATTCACCGGCCAACTCGGTCGAGACGACGGCGGGGCGTCGGGCGATGATGTCGAGCACCGCCCGCGTCCACGGGCCGTGAGATGACCGGGCGTCCAGACGATCGAGGCGCGTGCGCAGGTCGGCGATGTCATCCTCGGAGAGCGCATCGTCGGCGCGCAGGGCGACCCGCGGGTCGGGGCCGGCCCACCGCAGCCCGACACGGAAGATCGGGTCGTCGTTTCTGCGGAGCTTCGCCGACGCCGCTGCCGCCGTCGCAAACCCTGCCCGCTGGGCGTCGGACTCGGAGATGCTGTCGACCTCGTCGAGCGAGGTGATCTCGACGACGCCCGCGCCGGTGATGAAGGTCGAGCCCACCGCGACGCGCGGGGCAGTCCACCGGCGGAACGCGAGATCGACCGTCCCGGTGGCCACACCCTCGGCGATCGGCTTGGGAAGCAGCACAGATGTGAATCTACCGCCGGTCGGAGTCGATGACGACGCCGTTGGGCGGCGTAGGGTCGGGTCCATGACCGGATCCAGTGGAACCCCAGTCAGCGGCGCTCAGGCGACCGAAGCACTATCCGATCCGTGGCGGGTGATCAATGACAGTCTCCTCGCCACGTACCGGACCGGCGGAATGGTCACCGGCGGCGAGTTCGTCGCGAAGATCATCGACGCCGCCGAGGAGGCCGGGCATCACCCCGACATCGATCTACGGTACGGCTCGGTGCATCTCACGCTCACCACGCACAGCGCCCACCGGCTCACCGAAGCCGATGTGGCCCTTGCCAATCGGATCGCTCAGATCGCGCGCGAGATGGACCTCCAACCCGCCGACGCCCCGCCCGCCCGGTTCGAGTTGGCCATCGACGCGCTCGACATCGACGCCATCAGGCCCTTCTGGCAGGTGGTGCTGGGGTATGAGGAGAAGCCCGACGCCGCGCTGCACGATCTCGTCGACACCGACGGCATCCTGCCGTCGGTGTGGTTTCAGCAGATGGACGAACCGCGCCCGCAGCGCAGCCGCATGCACGTCGACCTGTGGGTCCCGCACGACGTCGTGCACGAGCGACTCCAGGCCGCGATCGGCGCCGGCGGTCAGTTGCTCACCGACGAGTACGCGCCGTCGTTCTGGGTCCTCGCCGACGCCGAGGGCAATGAGATCTGCCTGTGCACCTGGCAGGAGCGCGACTAGCTACGCGATTCCCTCGGCGCGCGCAGCCTGCGCCACCGCCGCGGACACGGCGGGTGCAACGCGGGAGTCCAGCGCGCTCGGCACGATCTTGTCGACGCCGAGATCGTCGGCGACGACCGACAGAATCGCTTCTGCGGCAGCAAGTTTCATGCGCTCGGTGATGCGCTTGGCGCCGGCGTCCAGCGCTCCGGCGAACACGCCGGGGAAGGCGAGCACGTTGTTGATCTGATTCGGGAAGTCCGACCTGCCGGTCGCGACCACCGACGCATACTTCGCGGCGATCTCCGGTGCGATCTCCGGGTCCGGGTTGGACAGCGCGAAGATGATGGGGTCGGCGGCCATGGACGCGATGAGGTCCTCGGCGATCTTGCCCGCGGACACCCCGAGGAAGACGTCGGCGCCGGCGAGTGCGTCGGCGGCCGTCCCCGACAGGGCGCGCGGGTTGGTGAACTCGGCAAGCTCCTGCTTGATCTCGTTGAGGTCGTCGCGGTGGAAGCTGACGATGCCCTTCGAGTCCAGCACGACGATGTCCTCGACACCGGCGGCGTGCAGGATCTTCGCGCAGGCGACACCGGCGGCGCCGGCACCGGAGATCACGACGCGCAGCTTGGTCAGGTCACGCTCGAGGACCTTCGTCGCACCACGCAGCGCGGCGAGGACGACGATGGCGGTGCCGTGCTGATCGTCGTGCATGACGGGGCAGTCGAGCGCTTCGATGACGCGCTGCTCGATCTCGAAGCATCGGGGTGCGGAGATGTCCTCGAGGTTGACCGCGCCGAAGCTCGGGCGCAGGCGGATCAGGGTCTCGACGATCTCGTCGGGATCGGTCGTGTCCAGCACGATCGGGATCGAGTTGAGGCCGGCGAAGGAACGGAACAGTGCCGACTTGCCCTCCATGACCGGCAGCGATGCACGCGGGCCGATGTCGCCGAGGCCCAACACGGCGGTGCCGTCGGAGACGACGGCGACGAGCCGATCGGTCCAGGTGTACTTGTTGACCAGCTCGGTCTCCCGGTCGATCGCGCGGGACACCTGCGCCACACCGGGGGTGTACGCGATCGACAGGTCGCGCTGGGTGTCGATCGGTGAGCGCAGCTCCACCGACAGCTTGCCTCCGACATGGGCGAGGAAGATCTCGTCGTCGGTGATCGGGAGATCGGCGATGGTGGGCTGATCGATGTGGCTGTCGGCCGAATTCTTGCCTTCCGTGCTCGTCACGGTGTCTCCTCCTGCGCTGTCAGCTCGCTGAGCTGGTGACTTCGACGCCGCGCCGGAAGGCGAGTGACGCCGGGCACGGAACCCGACAAGTGTCCCACCGGCCACTCTCGGCGAGCAAGGAGGGTGGCCAAGCGCCGCGAGGCTGCCCTAAGATACAACTTGTGTCTATGTTGAATGCATCCGCCGGGTCGGCGGCCGAGCGCGTGTATGACGAGGTCAAGGAGCTGATCCTGACCAACCGCATCGTCGGCGGCGAACTCATCAGCGAGGGTGAGGTCGCCTCGCGCTGCGCCGTGAGCCGCACCCCTGTTCGCGAGGCCTTCCTCCGCCTCGAGACCGAGGGGTGGATGCGTCTGTATCCCAAGCGTGGTGCGCTGATCGTCCCGATCTCCGATCGGGAGGTGGGTGACGTCGTCGAGGCCCGGATTCTGTTGGAAGGGCACGCCGTCGACGTCATCGCCGCCGACGACAACCGCGTTCGACGACTCGCGGCGCAACTGCGCGAGAATCTCGCGACCCATCAGGACACCGATCTCGACGACGTCGACGCCTTCTCCCGCCACGATGCGCAGTTTCACCAGCTGATCGCCGCCGCGGGTGGCAACGATCTGCTCGCGGGGTTCTATGTGAGCCTCGGCGAGCGGCATCGTCGGATGACGATCGCGAGCGTGCATCGCGACGCCGCCGTGGCGTCGCGCATCCTGGCCGATCACGCCGATCTCCTCGACGCCATCGAGCGGGGCGACGCCGATCGGTTCCGGGTGGCGCTCGCGCGCCACCTCGCCGCGGTCCACGACCTGCAGCCCCCGGATCACCTCTCACCACGGAACGGAGAACCGCGATGAACCGCACCGCAACGACCACCGCGCAGGCCTCCGAGTCCCACCCCGCACACGGCAGACGGCTGGCCACGACGGCGTGGGCGCCGGTGTCGCTGGCGATGTTCGCCGCGGCCTGGGGCGGCAACGAGTTCACCCCGCTGCTGGTCATGTACCGGGAGCAGGGGGGACTCTCGGCCGTGGCGGTCGACAGTCTGCTGTTCACCTACGTCGTCGGCATCGTGCCCGCCCTGATCATCGGCGGTCCGCTGTCGGATCGCTTCGGCCGCCGTCCGCTGATGCTGCCCGCCCCGATCTTCGCCGCGCTCGGCTCGTTGCTGCTCGCACTGGGCCCCGATTCACTGGGCATGCTCTCGGCCGGCCGCATCCTGTCCGGCGTCGCACTCGGCCTGTCCATGGCCGTCGGCGGCAGCTGGGTCGCCGAACTCAGCACCCGCGCCGGATCGTCGGGTGCCGCCGGCGCCAAACGCGCCGCGATGAGCCTGACCGCCGGTTTCGGCATCGGCGCCGGACTCGCCGGCGTCCTCGCGCAGTGGGGGCCGTGGCCCGAGGTGCTGCCGTATGCGGTGAACATCGCTCTCTCGGTGATCGCGCTCGGCTTTCTGCTGCGGACGCCGGAGACGCGACTGCGGCCGGTCGATCCCAAGCCGCTGCTGGCCGACCTCAAGATCCCCGGCATCTTTCAACGCCGCTTCCTCTTCGTCGTGCTGCCCATCGCGCCCTGGGTCTTCGGTGCCTGCGCCTCGGCTTACGCGGTGATCCCGGCCCTGATGTCCGCGCGGACCTCCGGCGCACCGATCGCCTTCGCCGGGCTCTGCTGCGTCATCGGGCTGGCCGCGGGCTTCACCATCCAGTCCGTCGGCCGTCGCATCGACGACCCGCGCAGCGTTCGCGGACCGGTCGTCGCGCTGGTGCTGCTGGCCATCGGCATGGCGCTGTCGGTGGCGTCGGCGATGACCCTGACGATCTGGATGGCACTGCTGGCCGCCGCGGTCCTCGGCTGCGGCTACGGCATGGCGATGATCGCCGGGCTACTGGAGGTCCAGCGGATGGCCCATCCAGATAACCTCGCCGGCCTCACCGCAGTCTTCTACAGCGCCACCTACCTCGGCTTCGCCGTGCCCGCGGTCCTGGCCTGGACCTCGGAGACGTGGCGGTCGGTCACCTACCCGATGATGTTCGGCTTCGGCGTCGTCGCAGCGCTGGTGTGCCTCGTCGTGGTGCTGATCGCTCATCACACCGATCCGGCCTACAAGGACGGCGAGCGCCCGACGCTGGTCGACTGAGGCCCGCGTCGTACCGGGTAACCTGCTTGCGAGGCGGTTCATGGGAGAACGCGGGAGGTAGGCGCCGATGATGCTGGGCGCGTGGGTCACCATCGTGACCGCGGTGTTCCTGGTGGTCCCCGGCGCACTCGTCGGCCGACGCCTCGCGTTGCCGTGGCCGGTCGCCATCGCCGCGGGGCCTCCCCTCACCTTCGTGATCGTGGGCCTGTTCACGGTGCTTTACGGCGCAATCGGGTTCGAGTGGAACCTCATCACCGCGCTGCTCGCGCTCATCATCACGCTGCTGCTCGCCTGGGTGATCGCCGTCGGACTCCGCACGGGTGTGGGTCGACGATGGTTGCCCGCGTCGCCAGGCGTCGTCGAGGATGCCGTCGTCGACGATGCTGTTGTCGACGATGTGCCCGACGGTGCCGAGAATGGCGATCCTGCCGTGGACGCCCCGCTGGGGCGCACCGGGGTGATCGGGGCGGCGATTGGTCTCGCGGTGGGCGCGGTGATCATCGCGGTGACCTGCATCCGTCCGATCGCCACGACCGCGTTCGCAGGGCTCGACAACATCCCGCAGATCTGGGATTCGTTGTGGCACGCCAGTTCGCTGCGCTGGATTCACGAGACCGGCGTCGGGTCGTCGTTGCGCATGGGCGAGCTGATGAATTACGACACCGCCGGGTTCAACTACTACCCGAACACCTGGCATGCACTGGGGGCGTTGCTGTTCCCCGTCACCGGTGCCAATCCGGTGGAGCTGTACAACACGTATTCGCCCGCGGTGCTCGCGATCACGGTGCCGTTCGGCGTGGCCTCGTTGGCGTATTGGTTCGCGCGGCACCGTCTCGCACCCGATCACGCCGCGCTGATCGCCGGCGTCTCCGGTGCGGTCGCGGCGCTGTTCCCGTCGCTGCCGTATGTAGAGATCGAGCTGACCTCCGTGCCCAATGCCGTGGGTGTCTCGATGGCGCCGATCGCGGCGGTGCTGACGATCAGTGCGGTCACCGACCGTCGCCGGGTGATACCGGCCGGCCTCGCGATCGCCGGCGTGACGTCGACGCATCCGTCGGGTCTGGTTCTCATCGCGGTCATCGTCGGGCTGTGGTGGGTGCTGGAGGGTCTGTGGCATCCGGCGTATGGGCGGCTGCGCGATCTGCTGTCGCCGCTGGTGACCGGCGCCATCGCGCTGATCCTGATAGGGCCGGTCATCTACGGCACCGTGAAGATCGCCGACAACAACGAGCTCAGCGGCTTCGATTTCCGCGACGAGACGGCAACGGTCCTCGAGGCACTCAAGCAGGGTGCGCTGAACGGCACCGTCCCGCTGGACCGCAGCTATCCCGTGTGGTGGTTGGTGATCCTTTCGTTCCTCGGCCTGCTGGTGATGGTGTGGATGCGGTGCTGGGCGGGAATCGCGACGTGGCTCGTGATGATCCTGGTGACCGCGAATTCGGTGGTGGAGTTGAGTCCGCTGTCGCGGGCGCTCGGCGCACTGGGTGGCTACTTCTACAACTCCGGACACCGGCTGACCTTCGTCACGGCGATGTTCTCGGCGGCCGCTGCCAGCCTGGCGCTGGGGTTCGCGGCGTTGTGGGCGGGTCGTGTGGTGGCGCGTCGGTTCTCATCGGAACCCACAGTCGGACCCACAGCTGACCCCGTGACGGGGTCCACGCACATTCAGCCCCGGGCGTTGCGCTGGGCGATCCCCGCGGCATTCGCGGTGGTGCTGCTGCTGATCGGCGCCGGTGCGGTGGTGCGGTACCCGACCAACGCGCAGATCGCGGCCAAGCAGCGTGACGGCAGGTTGGTGGGGCCCGACGACCTCGCCGCCTATCACTGGCTCGCCGAGCAGCCCGACGCCCACGACGCGCTGATCCTCAATAATCTGGATCAGGGGACCGGCTGGCTGTATCCGGTCACCGGACTGACACCGATGTTCCCCTTCTACCGGGCCAACGACTTCTCCCAGCGCCAACGCGACCTCTTCTGGGGAGTGGCGGAGATCGGATCGTCGGAGAAGATCGATCAGATCGTGCGGGATATGAACGGGCACTACGTGATCGACAGCCCGCCGAGCTACTGGGCGTTCCAGCGCGGCGCCCCCGATGCGGCCCGTGGACATCAGGGTGACCCGTTCCTGTACCTGCGACAGCACGGTGCACCGGGCCTCACCCCGGTGTTCACACAGGGGAACGTGACGGTCTATCGGGTGGACGACGCCGTGCTCGCGCGCTGACGCCGCGGCTGCCCCGCCCGTCCCGTGGCCTGCTCAGGCGTCCGGATATCCGTTCGGGTTTCCCGACTGCCACCGCCAGGTGTCGGCGCACATGTCGTCGATCGTCTTGTCCGCCGACCAGCCCAGTTCGGTGTTGGCCAACGTCGGATCGGCATACGACGCCGCGATGTCCCCGGCTCGACGCGGTGCGATCTCGAAGGGGATCTCCCGGCCACTCGCTCGCTCGAAGGCCCGGATCACCTCGAGCACCGAAACCCCCTGCCCGGTACCGAGGTTCCAGGTCGACATGGGTGCATCGGAGGTGCTGATGCGGTCGAGTGCCGCGACATGTCCGGCGGCGAGATCGGTGACGTGGATGTAATCGCGGACGCCGGTGCCGTCGGGCGTGTCATAGTCGTCGCCGAAGACCGACAGCTTGTCCCGACGCCCCACCGCGACCTGCGCGACGAACGGCATCAGGTTATTGGGGATGCCGCTCGGGTCCTCGCCGATCCGACCCGACGGATGCGCGCCGACCGGATTGAAGTAGCGCAGCGCGGCGATCCGCCACCGGTCGTCGGCGGCGGCGACGTCGCGCAGCACCTGCTCGATCATGACCTTCGTCCAGCCGTACGGGTTGGTGGCGGAGGTCGGCAGGTCCTCGGTCATCGGCAGGGTCGGCTCGGCGCCGTACACCGTCGCCGACGACGAGAAGACCAGCGTGAAGGCGCCGTGGCGCGCCATCGCGCGCAGCAGGGAGAACGTGCTGTCGAGATTGTTCTGGTAGTAATCGAGCGGCTTCGCGACGGACTCACCGACGGCCTTGTAACCGGCGAAGTGGATGACGGCGTCGATCTGTTCGTGAGCGAAGAAGTGCTCCGTCTTGTCGACGTCGGTCAGGTCGAACGCGTGCACCGGGATCGACCGATCGGTGAGCGCCTCCAGACGGCCGATCACCGTCGGCTTGGCATTGCTGAAATCGTCGACGACGATCACGTCGTGGCCGGCCTCCACGAGGCTGATCACCGTATGTGAGCCGATGTAGCCGGCTCCGCCACTCACCAGTACACGCATGGACCCAAGCCTAGGCACCGCGCCTGCGAGGTGCCCGCGCGGTCCCTGTGAGGCCGGTGACATGCGGCTTCGTCGTCGACCTGTCGTGAAGCACTGCGCGTTGATACGGTTCGGGGCGGATACGGCTGACGACGATAAGGGGTTTCGAAGCGATGACCACGCGTTCCGATGTCGAGTTCACCTCCGGCGGTGTCACGTGTCGTGCCTGGTTGTATCTCCCCGACGGTGCGTCGTCGACGCCGCCGATCATCGTGATGGCCCACGGCCTCGGCGCCATCCGGCAGATGCGGCTCGACGCCTTCGCCGATCGATTCTCCGACGCCGGATACGCCTGCCTCGTCTTCGACTACCGCTACTTCGGTGACAGCGATGGCGAGCCGCGCGGGTTGCTGTCCATCCGCCGTCAGCTCGAGGACTGGGCCGCCGCCATCGCCTACGCGCGCTCGCTGGCGCAGGTCGACGGGAGCCGCGTCGTGCTGTGGGGGACGTCGTTCTCCGGTGGTCACGTGATAATCGCCGGGCAGCGTGACGGGCGGGTGGCCGCGGTGATCGCGCAATGCCCGTTCACCAGCGGCGTGGCGTCGACGCTGGCGATGGAACCCATCGTCGCCGCGAAGGTCACGGTGCGCGGTGTCGCCGATCTGCTCGCCCGGCTACGACGACGGGACCCGGTCCGCGTCGAGTTGGCCGGTGACCCCGGTTCGACGGCACTGATGACCGCACCCGACGTGGTGCCCGGATACCTGGCGTTGGTGCCCGAAGGCCAGCCGTTCACCAACGCCGTCGCCGCGCGAATCGGGCTCGCCATCCCGCTGCACTCGCCGGCACGTGCGTTGAGGTCGCTCTCCGTTCCGACACTGGTGTGTGTCTGTGATCGCGATTCGGTGGCCCCACCCGGGCCGACTATCCGTGCGGCACAAGGTAATCCGCATGTCACGCTCAAGCACTACGACGAGGGTCACTTCGACATCTACCTCGGGGACGCCTTCGAGGAGGTCGTCGCCGATCAGGTCGACTTCCTCGATCAGGTTGTGCCGCTGACGGAGTGAGGGCGGTGAGGCTGGTGAGGACTGCGAGGCCGGTGAGGGCGGCGAGGTTGGCCGTCAGCCGGTGACGCGCTCGCTGACCGCGTACTTCTGCTCCACGGTATCCTTGCCCGGCTGCCACCAGTCGGTGTTGTCGCGGTACCAGTCGATGGTGGCGGCAAGACCGGAACGGAAGTCCAGATAGGTTGGCTGCCAACCCAACTCCTCACGCAGCCGCGTCGAGTCGATGGCGTAGCGCCGGTCATGTCCGGGACGATCGGTGACGAAGTCGAAGGCATCGGAGGGTTGCCCGAGCAGTTCCAGGATGGTTTCGACGACGGTCCGGTTGTTGACCTCGCCGTCGGCGCCGATCAGGTAGGTCTCGCCGATCCGGCCCTTGTCGATGATCGTCCACACGGCGTCGTTGTGATCGTCGACGTGAATCCAGTCGCGCACGTTGAGGCCGTCGCCGTACAGCTTGGGGCGTACGCCGGAGAGGACGTTGGTGATCTGCCGTGGGATGAACTTCTCGACGTGCTGGTGCGGGCCGTAGTTGTTCGAGCAGTTCGAGAGCGTCGCGTTCACGCCGAAGGACCGGACCCATGCGCGTACCAGCAGGTCGCTGCCGGCCTTGGTGGAGCTGTAGGGGCTCGACGGGTTGTATGGGGTGGATTCGGTGAAGCGAGCCGGGTCGTCGAGTTCGAGATCGCCGTACACCTCGTCGGTGGAGATGTGGTGATAGCGCACATCGTGGCGTCGAACGGCCTCCAACAGCGTGAACGTGCCCACGAGATTTGTCTGCACGAAGGGGGACGGATCGGTGAGCGAGTTGTCGTTGTGGGACTCGGCGGCGAAATGCACCACCAGGTCCGACATCCCGACCAGATCATCGACGAGCCCGGCGTCGGCGATGTCGCCGGTGACGAGTTCGATGCGGTCGGCGACGGAATCCAGGCTGGCCGGGTTCGCGGCGTAGGTCATTTTGTCGAGCACCGTGATCTGCGCGTCGGGCCGTCGGGCAAGGGTCCGCAGCACGAAATTCGCACCGATGAAACCGGCACCGCCGGTGACGAGAATACGCATCGTGAGTCCCCTTTATCCGTCTTCCCGGGCAACCCTACCGGCCCCGCGACGACCTGGTCTGGTCGCGACGACGTGATGTGCGGCCTATTCTGCTGCCATGCGCGGAATCATTCTGGCCGGGGGGACCGGGTCGCGGTTGCATCCGATCACGCAGGGCGTGAGCAAGCAGCTGGTGCCGGTGTACGACAAGCCGATGATCTATTACCCGTTGTCGACGTTGATGTTGGCGGGGATTCAGGACATCTTGATCATCACGACGCCGCAGGACAGTGCGGCGTTCCAGGGGCTGTTGGGCAACGGTGAGCAGTTCGGGATCAATCTGTCGTATGTGACGCAGCAGAGTCCGGATGGTCTGGCGCAGGCATTCATCCTGGGTGCTGATCACATCGGTGATGATTCGGTGGCGCTGGTGCTGGGTGACAACATCTTCTACGGGCCGGGGTTGGGGTCGCAGTTGCATGGGTTCGGGGAGGTCGACGGTGGTGCGATCTTTGCGTACTGGGTGGCCAATCCGACGGCGTATGGCGTGGTGGAGTTCGACGATGCGGGGGTGGCGATCTCGTTGGAGGAGAAGCCCGCGGTGCCGAAGTCGAATTTCGCGGTGCCGGGGTTGTATTTCTATGACAACGATGTGGTGGAGATCGCGAAGGGTCTCACGCCGAGTGCGCGTGGCGAGTATGAGATCACCGATGTCAACGATCATTATCTGCAGCGGGGGAAGTTGCAGGTGAAGGTGTTGCCGCGGGGGACGGCGTGGTTGGATACGGGCACGTTTGATTCGTTGTTGGATGCGGGGAATTTCGTGCGGACGGTGGAGCAGCGTCAGGGTTTGAAAATTGCTGTGCCGGAGGAGATTGCGTGGCGTCGCGGGTTCATCGGTGATGATGAACTCGCGGCTCGTGCGGAGAAGCTGCGTAAGTCCGGATACGGTGATTATCTCCTCGAACTCCTCGCCCGTGGAAAGGGTTTCTGATGCAGGTTCGCCCGTTGTCCGTCGACGGCGCGTGGGAGATCACCCCTGTCCTGCACGGGGATTCGCGCGGATTGTTCACCGAAGCCTTCAAGGCGGACGTTCTCGCCGAGGTGATCGGCCACCGGTTCGATCTCGCCCAGGTGAACCTCTCGGTATCTGCGGCCGGTGTCCTGCGCGGCATCCACTTCGCGGATGTGCCTCCGGGACAGGCGAAGTACGTGACCTGCCCCACTGGTGCGGTGCTCGACGTCATCGTCGACATCCGGGTCGGATCACCGACCTTCGGCACCTACGACACGGTCCTGCTCGACGACACCGACCGCCGCGCGGTCTATCTGTCCGAGGGGCTCGGCCACGCGTTCTGTGCGCTCGAGGACGGGTCGACGGTGACCTACCTCTGCTCGACCGGCTACAACCCGTCCGCCGAACACGGCATCCATCCGCTCGACGAGGAAGTCGGCATCCAATGGCCGACGACGGCCCGCGACGGCTCGCCGCTCACCTTTGAACTGTCCGCCAAGGACACCGCGGCTCCCACGCTGGCCGAGGCCAAGGAATCGGGGCTGCTCCCCGACTACGGTGAGGTGGGAGCGTACCTGAGGTCCCTCGCCGAGTAGGCGATCGCCTCAGGGGGCGGGCGGAGTGCGATTCTCCAGGTCGGCATTCTGCAGCGCGATGGCACGGGCGAGGCGCGCGTACTTCACCTCGAGATCCCGGAACCGGAGATACGTCGACACCGTCGTGAACGCGAAGGCGATCACGAGTAGGAACAACACCAGGTCCAGCCCGCGCTGGATACCGAGCTTGTTGGCGACCCAGGTGACGTCGTCCTGTCGGAGCATGGCGTAGATGCCGAACACCACGAACGCCACGAACAACAACTTCACGCCGGCCGACGCCCGCGCCGTCCCGCGGCTGACGATGAAGAACCCGACCAGCCCGAGGATCACCACGATCGCGAGGATCTGAAACCAGATCATGTATCGCTCACTTCCTCATCCGCGTGTGGAACAGACCGTCGGCGACGATGTTGACCCCGTTGATCAACGACTGTCCCTTGGCCCGCGAGTACTCGGTGTACAGAATGGTCACCGGCTGCTCGGCGACACGCCATCCGTGGTGATCGATCAACGCCACGAACTCCGACGCGTGGCTCATCCCCGCCATCAGCAGATCGAGGTCGTCGGCGACCTTCCGATTGAACGCGCGCAACCCGTTGTGGGCATCGGTCAGGCCCAGGCGTCGCGTGCGCGGACTGAGGAACACGATGGTGCGCAACGCCATTCGACGGACCAGGGGCACTGACTCGCTGCGTCCCTCGGCGAACCGGGTGCCGACGATGATGTCCACCGGCTCGGTCCGCAGCCGCGAAATCATCACCGACACATCCTCGACGCGATGCTGGCCGTCGGCGTCGAAGGTCACGAAGTAGGCGGCGCCGGGTTGGCGTCGCGCATACTCGACGCCGGTCTGGATCGCCGCACCCTGACCGAGATTCACCGGGTGCCGCACCAACCGCACCCCGGGCGCGTCGCGGCGCGCGTCGCCGATCTGCTCGGCCGATCCATCGGAACTGCCGTCATCGACGCACACGATGTTGGGGAAGGTCTGCGCCGCGGCCACCACGACGTCGCGGATCACCGACGCCTCGTTGTACACGGGTATCACCAGCCACACATCGCTGTTCGACGACGCGGCGTCGTCGGGACGGGGACGGTCGGCCATGCCGGTAACCCTAGCGGCCGGACGCGAGCCGGTGCGCGAGGCCACCGGCGTGATCCCATTAGGGTGGACCCGTGCGGATCGATGTGATGATGCCCTTCTACGGCGATGTCGCGCAGTTCCAGCAGGCCGTCCGCAGCGTTCTGGGGCAGAGTCATGGCGAGTTACGGCTCGTCGTCGTCGATGATTGTTATCCCGATCCGACGCCGCGTGAGTGGCTCACGGACCTCGACGATCCGCGCGTCACCTACCTGCGCAACGAGGCGAACCTCGGGGTCAACGGCAATTTCCGACGCTGCGTCGACCTCGTCGAGGCGGAGCATTTCGTCGTCATGGGCTGCGACGACATCATGCACCCCGATTATCTGTCCACCGTCGCAGAACGTGCCGCAGCGCATCCGGAGGCATCGGTGATCCAGCCCGGCGTCGAGGTCATCGACGATGCCGGTGCCGTGATCACCCCGCTCGGCGACCGGATCAAGGCGCGGCTCGCGCCCGGGCACGCCACCGTCCTGTCCGGGGAGGCGATGGCCACGAGCCTCTATCACGGCAACTGGACGTACTTCCCGTCGCTGCTGTGGCGCACCGAGCCGGTGCGGCGCGTCGGGTTCCGGCCCGGACTCGAGGTGGTGCTCGATCTGGCGTTGCTCGTCGATCTCGCCGCCGACGGTGGCTCGCTGGTCTATGACCCGGCCGTCGTGTTCTCGTATCGGCGGCATGCGGCGTCGGTGAGCTCGGTCCGCGCCACCGACGGCCGACGGTTCGACGAGGAGTCCGAGTTCTTCGCCGGCGAAGCCCGCCGCTGCACCGAGCGTGGCTGGCCACGTGCCGCCCGCGCCGCGAGCTGGCATCTCACCTCACGCTTGCACTGTGCTCAGGCGCGCGCGGGTGCGATACTCGCCCGCCTCATCCCCCACAGATGAACCGCGACGCCGACGACGGGCCCCGCGATCAGGGCTACTGACACGCGTGCGGTGAGTTCGAGCGGCAGCATCAGCACGATGATCGAGACGGCCGTCGCCACCCACCATCCGGCGGCGTAGAAACGATGCCGGCCGACGGCGATGGCGGCGGCGCCGGTGATCGTCAGGACGGCCAGCGTCGTCGCCCCCACGGTCAGCGCCGCGACCGTCACGCCCGCGAGGCGGAAGTCGCCGCCGAAGACGGTGGTCAGCAGCCACGGCCCGACGGTCCACGCGAGTACCGCGCCGAGACCGCCGATGAGCACCACGACGAGGACCGGCGCCGCCAGCGCCGCGAACAACCGGTGCCGGGCGTCGACGAAGCGGGTGATGAGGAAGCCCTGAAAGCTGTTCAGCGGCACCAGAAGCGGAGCCCTGGTCAGGGTCACCGCGAGGACCACCGCACCCAGCACGCCGGCGTCGTCGTCGGCGTGGCCGGTCAGGTTGATGAGCACCGGAAAACCCATCACCAGGACGGCGGCCGCGGCGGCGGCGGCCATCGCGGTGAGAGTGTTGGTGGTCAATGTGCGGGTGTCGACATCGCCGGGCAATCCGATGATCCGCCGGGCCGTCGACGACGACGCGAGGATCACCATCCACGAGACCGACCCGATCACCGTGATGATCAGAAACGCGGTCAGCCCCCATCCGGCCGCGACGGCGACAACGGCGCCGACCAGACGGATCAGGGCATCGCAGCACAGCAGGACGGCGAACACCGTCCAGGAACCCAGTCCGGACAGCGCGCCCGAAAGATGCGCGTACACAGCGAAACTCGCGACCCCGACGGCCAACAGGGCAACCGACAGCATGGCCTGATCGGTGAAGATCCGGCCCGCCCAGAGGGGTGAACTGAGTGCCACGAGTAGGGCGATCCCGATGCCGATGAGGACGTTCACGGGCAGGGGTCGGCTGGCGGTGGCGTGGCTGTAGTCGTCGCCGATGTCCTCGGTCGGGTTGCCGGCGAGGTCATTGCGCGTGTCGGTCCGCGCGCGGATGGCGCGCGCGGTCTCCTGGAGTTGGCCGTTCTGGGTTCCGGTCACCATGCCGTACGACGCCCAGAACACCGCGAACACGCCGTACCCGGCCGCGCCGAGATGTCGTGCGGCGAGCAGCAAGACGAGATATCCCGACGCCGCGGCGACGACGGTCGCGATGGCGACCCGTCCGATCGCCGCGCCGGTGGAGGTGATTGAGGTGGAGTCCCGGTCGGTGGAGTCCCGGTCGGTGGAATCGTGCTCGGCGGAATCCGGGTCGGGGATCATCGACGTCGGTGGGTCAGCGGCTCAGCGCGGGCCGGGATACGGGGGCAGGGCCGGGGTGAACAGCCACTGTTCCCACAGATCATTGAGCGGCCTGTCGGCGAAACCCGCTGCGAGAGTGGTGAAGTCCTCGGTGGTGACCGTGCCGTAACGGTACTTCTCGGTCCAGCGTCGGAGGAGGGCGAAGAAGTTGCCGTCGCCGATGCGCAAGCGGAGAGCGTGCAGCGTGATGGCGCCGCGCTTGTAGACCCAATCGTCGAACATCTTCGACGGGGTCGGATCGGCGAGCGGAACCCGCACCGGTGACGCGCGCAGCTTCTCGTAGTACTTGCGTGCCCACTCGTCGGCGGACGGTCCGCCGGAACGCTGACTCCACAGCCATTCCGCGTAGCACGCGAATCCCTCGTGCAGCCAGATATCGCGCCAGTGCTCCACGGTCACGGAATTACCGAACCACTGGTGGGCCAACTCGTGTGCGACGAGGCGCTCCGCGCGCCCCGAGCCGTCGCAGTGGTTGGCGCCGAAGGTCGAGAAGCTCTGTGCCTCAATGGGAATCTCGAGCGGATCGTCGGTGACGACGACGGTGTACTGGGGGAACGGATACGGGCCGAACATCTCGACGAACGACTCGATCATCTCGAGTTGGCGGCCGAAGTCGACGCGGAACGTCGGCTTGAGGCGGGCCGGGAGAATGGCGGCGACGGGAAAAGGCTTCTGCGCGAGCTGCTCTCGCTGATACTGGCCGATCTGGATGGACGCCAGATATGTCGACATCGGTTCGACCTGCTCGTATACCCAGGTGGTTCGTCCGGCGCGGACCCGCTTGGACTCCAGGACGCCGTTGGCGAGTGCGTAGTACGGGCTGTCGGTGGTGATCGAGATGCGGTAGGGCGCTTTGCAACTCGGATGATCGTCGCAGGGGAACCAGGAACCCGCTCCGTTGGGCTGATTGGCGCAGAGCGCGCCGTCGGTCAGTTCCTCCCAGCCGACCTCGCCCCAGTCACCACGGATCGGGCGGGGGCTACCGCCGTAACGCACGACGACGGTCATGGCGCCGCCGGGCGGGATGGAGGCGTCGGGCGTGATCGACAGTTTGCGGTTGCGGTGCGAGTAGCGGACCCGCTTACCGTTCACCGACACGCGCTGCACCTTCATGTTCGACGACAGGTCGAGGGTGAAGCGGCGCAACTCCTTGTACGACGTCGCGGTGAGGGTGGCGGTGCCGTCGAGCCGATTGCTGGACACCTTGTACTCGAGATCGAGGTCATAGCGCGATACCCGGAACCCGAGGTTGCCGTTGTTGGGGAGGTACGGGTCGATGGCGTCGGATGGCGATCCGAGGACCGGGCCGGGATCGCTCCTGGTCGACTTACCCGGCACCCACATCTCCTCGTCCTCGTCGTCGATTGTCGTTCGGTAGGGGATGCGTGCCCCGCCCCGCGCAGCGATCCCTACGTTACCCGGCAGGCTCACGCCCCGCCCTGCCGGAATGCCGAGTGTCGGGTTCGCAAGTGGACTGCGGTCCGTTTATGCTCGGGTCACGGTGTGAGTTCCCTTCGGCAACGTTTCATGTTCGACGCTGCGCGGGGGACCACCGGCACGACACCCTGAGGACAGGGTCGACAACGGAAGGAACCCCACATGTTCGGTATTCGGAGCCTTGCCCATTTCGTGGCGCGGTTGATTCTCGGCTTCATCTTCATCATGCACGGCTGGCAGAAGCTGAACACCAACGGAATCGACGCCACCAGTAAGGCCTTCGAGGCCATGGGCGTGCCCGCACCCCAGTTCTCCGCGCAGTTCGCCACCTGGGTCGAGCTGGTGGGCGGTGTGCTCCTGATCCTCGGCCTGATGCTGCCGCTGGTGTCGACGCTGCTGATCATCGACATGCTCGGCGCGATCATCTACGTCCACTGGGACGCCGGCTTCTGGGGCACCGACGGTGGCTACGAGTTGCCGTTGGCGCTGATCGCCGGCCTTCTCGCCGTGGGCTTCACCGTCGCCGGCGCCGCAGCCGCGGACAGCTACATCTTCCGACGCCGCAACCGGGTCAACGAGTACGCCTGATCCCTCACCGCAGCCTGGCGTCGAGCGGGCACGGTCTGGCGTCGAGCGGGCGCCGCGTGCCCACTCGACGTGGATCTGTGCCCACTCGGTGTCAGGTGGTCCAGGGTGCGATGGGGTTTCCCTGCCAGCGGGTGTGGGCGGGGACGACGTCGCCGCGCATCACCAACGACGCCGGGCCGACCGTCGCCGACTCACCCAGGCCGGAGGCCGGTAGGGCCACGCAGTGTGGTCCGAGGGTGGAACCCGCTTCGAGGGTGACGCGATCCATCTGCATGACACGGTCGTGGAAGAGGTGGGTCTGCACCACGCAGCCGCGCTGGACCGTCGCGCCGTCGCCGAGGGTCACCAGATCGGCCTCGGGCAGCCAATAGGTCTCGCACCACACGCCGCGGCCGATCTTCGCGCCGAGCAGGCGGAGCCAGAAGTTCAGGATCGGTGTACCGGTCGCGGCGTTGGCGAACCAGGGTGCGGCGACGGTCTCGACGAAGGCGTCGGAGAGTTCGTTGCGCCACACGAACGAGCTCCACAGCGGGTGCTCGGACACCGGGATACGTCCGACGACGACCCACTTCGCGCAGGCCGCGATCGCGCACGCGGCAGCGCCGGCCACCAGGAGCATTAGCCCGCTGACCAGTGCGGCGATCCACCACCTGGTGTGCAGTGCGATGTACTGCAGGCCCAGGAGCATGAAGATGCCCAGGCCGAACGAGACCATCACCGGGACGATCCGCAACGTCTCGACGACGCCACGTGCCACCTTCAGGCGCGTGGGCGGATCGAAGGTGCGGGAGCTGTCGACGCGGGCCGCGGTGCGGCGCAGGCGGACCGGCGGGCTACCCAGCCAGCTCGATCCGGACTTCGCCCGCTCCGGAGTCGCGGAGAGCACCGCGACGAGGCTGTTCTTGGGCACCTTGCGGCCCGGACCGGTCATGCCGGAGTTCCCCAGGAACGAGCGCTTCCCGATCTTGGCGTCGTCGATGTGCATCCAGCCGCCGCCGAGTTCGTAGGAGGCGACCATCGTGTCGTCGGCGAGGAATGCGCCGTCGCCCACCGTGGTGAACTTCGGCAAGACGAGAGCCGTGGAGATCTCGGTGCCCTTGCCGATGTTCGCGCCGAGCAGACGGAACCAGATCGGTGTCAACAGACTCGCATACAGCGGGAAGAGGTACGTGCGAGCGGCGTCGAGGAGTCGTTCGGTCATCCACACCTGCCAGCCCACCCGGGAGCGCACCGGGTGATAGCCCTTGGTGAGGCCGATGGACAGTAGTCGTACGGCCACCAGGGTGATGATCGCGTAGACCAGCAGGCTGACGATGGTCGCTGCGGGGAGCAGGATCAGCGCGCGCATCGCGACGTTGCGCAGCCGGTCGGCGGACACGGCCCAGGAGCCGATGACCGCGAGCCCGGCGGCCAGCGAGATCAGCGGAACCGCCGCCAGGGCCAACGACGACACGCCGTAGATCGGTACCCAGCGGGTGGGGCGCGGAGGTCGGTGGTCGGGCCACGGATGCTCGGCCTTGCCGGCCTTGACCGCCGGTGAACCTGCCCAGTGCTGATCGGCCTTCACCCGACCGAACACCGCAGATCCCGCGGCGACCTCGGCGTCGCGGCCGACGACCGCGCCGGGCATCACCGTCGACCGGGCGCCGATCGACGCGCCCCGCTTGATGACGATCTCACCGATGTGCACGACGTCGCCGTCGATCCACCAGCCGGCCAGATCGACCTCGGGTTCCACCGATGCGCCCTCACCGACGGTGAGCAGGCCGGTGACCGGCGGGATGGTGTGCATGTCGACGCCGTGTCCGATGGACGCGCCCATCGCGCGGGCCAGGTAACTCATCCACGGCGCACCCGACAGGTTTGCCGCACCGCTCGCGTCGAGCAGCCGCTCGGCGATCCAGAGCCGGATGTGCATCGACCCGCCGCGCGGATAGCTGCCCGGCGCCACATCGCGCAGCAGCAGCCGCGCGCCGAGTGCCGCGATCGCCATACGTCCGGGAGGGGTGATGAAAACGATGAAGGCGGCCAACAGGATCCACCAGTTGATGGGAACCAGCCACTCGATGGTCCGGCCGGTCCGTTCGGCGATCTGCGCGGCGATGTTGTTGACGACGCCGAGCCACGTCGCCCACTGCAAACCGGTGAGTGTCGTCAACGGGATCGACATGAGCAGTTGCGCGACACCGGCGCTGCGTGGGGTGGGGATCACGGTGCGCGGCTCGATGGCCTGCTCGGGGAGGTTCTCCCCGAGATGATCGGCCAGCGAACCCAGGCGCGGGTGATCATAGAGATCGGCGACGGTGACCTCGGGATGCCGGGCACGGATCGCGGTGACGAGCTGCGCGGCGGAGAGCGATCCGCCACCCTCGGCGAAGAAATCGGTGTGCGGACTCGAGACACTCACCCCGAGGACATCGGTCCACAGTCCGGCGAGCCACGCCTCGGTCTCGGTGAGATCGGAGGTGTCGGCGTCGGTGTCGGTACTGGGCAGTGGCCACGGCAGCGCGTTGCGATCCACTTTTCCCGATGTGCGCGTGGGCAACTCGTCGACGAGGGCGAGGCGTGGGACCATCGGCGCCGGCAGCTGCTCGACGAGCGCGGCGTGGGCGGCGGCGACGTCGAACTCCGGATCCGTCGACACGAGATAGCCGACCAGCACACTGTTGCCGGCAGCCGACTTACGGACCGCGGCCGCCGCACCACCGACTCCGGGGAGGTTTTGCAGGGCGTTGTCGATCTCACCGAGCTCGATGCGTCGACCGCCGACCTTCACCTGATCGTCGGCACGACCCTGGAACAGCAGGCCCTCGGGTTCCAGGCGCACGAGATCGCCACTGCGATAGGCCCTTTCCCAGCCGAGCGTGGGCATCGGCGCATACTTCTCGGCGTCTTTCGCCGGATCGAGGTACCGTGCCAGTCCGACACCGCCGATGACCAGCTCGCCGATCTCGCCCTCGGCAACGGGCTGAGATTCCGCGTCGACGACGGCGAGATCCCACCCGGGCAGCGGCAATCCGATTCGTACCGGCCCGTGACCGTGCAGGGGTGCGGCGCACGCGACGACCGTCGCCTCGGTGGGGCCGTAGGTGTTCCACACCTCGCGACCGGGAACGGCAAGGCGCTCACCGAGTTCCGGTGGGCATGCCTCGCCGCCGAAGATCAGCAGTCGCACCGCCTCGAGTGCCTCCGGCGGCCACAACGACGCGAGTGTCGGCACCGTCGAGACGACGGTGATGTCGCGCTGGACGAGCCACGGACCCAGATCCATGCCGCTGCGCACCAGCGACCGCGGCGCGGGCACCAGACAGGCGCCATTGCGCCAGGCGAGCCACATCTCCTCACACGACGCGTCGAAGGCGACGGAGAGCCCGGCGAGCACACGGTCGCCGGGTTCGATCGGCTCGGCCTGCAGGAACATCCGGGCCTCGGCGTCGACGAAGGCCGCCGCATTGCGATGCCGCACGGCGACACCCTTCGGTGTCCCGGTGGAACCCGAGGTGAAGATGATCCAGGCGTCGTCGTCGACGGTGGGGCGTTGCCCCGTGACAGTCGTGCCACCCGAATCGCCGGAGGGGTCCGCCGCGCCGGGTGCGATGTTGTCGTCGATGACGCCGTCGACAGTGGCGCGCGACGACCTGCGTGGCTCGATGCCGTCGGCGCCGATGACCGCGTCGACGTCGGCCTCACCGAAGACGAGCGTCGCGCGCTCCTCCGGATCGTCGGCGTCGACGGGCACATAGGCGGCGCCCGCATAAATCGTGGAGAGGATCGCGACGTACAGGTCCCGCGAGCCCGACGGCATCCGGATGCCGACGCGGCTGCCGCGTCGGACGCCGAGTTCGGCGAGACGGTCCGCGCCGCGTCGGATCACGGCGATCAGCTCGCCGTAGGTGAGCGTCAGATCGCCGTCGTCGATGGCGGGGGCGTCGGGGAATCGACCGGCGGTGTCGTCGAGGATGTCGCACAGGGTGCGGGGCACCGCGGCCTCCGCCGCCAACAGATACTGCGGCGGAATGCGGTGGGCTGCGGGTGTGGGCGGCGGGGTCGAGGGCCCGGTCTCGCTCATGCGTATCTGCTGGTCGGCACGTCGAAGAATATAGCCCCACGTGGTGAACTGGTGTTGACCACAACACCTCTTCGCCGCAGTGCGTTGGGTCTCGTTGGTCACGACTCGGTGAGGTTGCCACGAATCGCCGACAAATCCGGCCAAGGTGTAGGACGGCGGTGTAGTTTCGTCTCGGACGACGCCGCCGAACGTGTACCCGTGTGCCCGTGTACCGCGAGAGGATCGAACATGCCGGTCGTGCATCACCGCAAACCCAGCAAGCGCTCGTATCCCCTGTGGTTCGCGTGCCGCGCCCTGATCCGGCCCACGCTGTCACTGTGGCCGATCAACCGCAGCGGCCTCGCCGGGCTCTTCCTCATCGACCGCCTCGCCTCCGTCGGGCCGAAGCCGCGCGGCGTCGTACGGGAACAGATGAGCCTGGCCGGTCGCAAGGTCGAGCTGATCATGCCGAGTGGACCCACCCGGCGAGACAGCGATACCGCGGTGCTCTACCTGCACGGCGGTGCTTTCGTCGTCTGTGGCGTCGGAACCCACCGCAGCGTTGCCGCCCGACTGTCGAGGGCCGTCGAACTTCCGGTTTTCTCGCTCGAGTACCGACAGCTGCCTGCCGCGGGCGTCGGAACCTCGGTGACCGACGCGCTCGACGCCTACCGCGAACTGATGAACGAGCGCGGGTACCGGCACATCATCGTCGCCGGCGACTCCGCCGGCGGTTTCCTCGCAGGCAAACTGGCCGAACTCGCGCCGCAGGCGGGGCTTGCCCGGCCGGCCGCCTACATCGGCTTCTCGCCCCTGTTGGATCTGGACCTCGGTACCAACCCGGACCGATCCAGCAGGTCCGACGCGTACCTGCCCAAGGCCAAGATGGCCAAGCTCGCGCCGCAGTTCGACAAGGGTCCGACTCCGCTGCCCGGTGCGCGACGGATTCCGAACCTCGATCCGACGATCTTCCCGCCGACGGTCATCATCACCGCCGAAGGCGAGATGCTCGAGCCCGACGCCATCGAACTCGTCGAGAATCTCGACGAGGCGGGTGTCGAGGCCGTGCTGCACAGCTACGCGTGGCAGGTCCACGCCTTCCCGGCCATGACCGGGCATCATCCCGAGACGCTCGACGCCATCGAGGTCACCGCGGACTTCGCCGAACGCGTCATGCACGGCGAGCATTCCGTATCGGCCCGTTCCCGACGCCAGTCCGGCTGACCGAAATCGATGCACGGCGACGCGCGCGGCGGTGAACCGTCCGGCTCGTCGTCGGTACCCGCAGGTGGTGTCGACGCCCGATTCACACTGGCCGCCGAACGCACCGTCCTGGCCTGGATTCGCACGGCGCTGGGCTTCATCGCCGGCGGCGTCGCGATCGTCTACGTGGCCCCTGACCTGCGCGAATCGTGGCTGGAGGCCGTGCTCGGTGCGGTGATGGTGTTACTCGGCTGTGCCATCGCCATCACCGGCGGGCTGCGGTGGCGCCGGACGACCCGGGTGTTGCGGTCCGGTGGCGAGATGCCGGGGCCGTCCTCCGTCCTGTTCGTCGTCGCTGCCATAGTGGTCTTATCGGTCATGATCGTGATGGCCATCCTGATCCAGCAGAGCTGAGAAGAGGAACTATGAGCTCGGTACAGAGCATCGCGGAACTGTTCGCCTTCGACGACCTCCTCGACGACGAGGAGCGGGCCATCGCGTCGACGGTGGCCGACTTCGGTACCAAACGGCTCCGGCCGCAGGTGGCCGAATGGTTCGAGTCCGGCACACTGCCGGTGCGTGAACTGGCCGCCGAACTCGGTGAGCTCGGTGTCTTCGGTATGCATCTGGAGGGTTACGGCTGCGCCAATACCTCCGCCACCAGCTACGGGCTCGCATGCATGGAACTCGAAGCCGTGGACAGTGGCCTGCGCAGCTTCGTCTCCGTGCAGGGCTCGCTCTCGATGTTCGCGATCCGCGCCTTCGGTAGCGATGCGCAGCGCGAGGAGTGGCTGCCGCGGATGGCCAAGGGTGAGGCGTTGGGCTGCTTCGGCCTGACCGAGCCGGATTTCGGCTCCAACCCGGCCGGCATGCGCACCACCGCCAAGCGTGACGGCGACGACTGGATCCTCAACGGCTCCAAGATGTGGATCACCAACGGCAGCGTCGCCGACGTCGCGGTGGTCTGGGCCAAGACGGACCTCGGTGAGGGTTCGCGCGGGGTGCGCGGTTTCGTGGTGCCCACCGATACTCCCGGCTTCTCCGCCAACGAGATCAAACACAAGATGTCCCTACGCGCCTCGGTCACCGCCGAGCTCTCACTCGACGATGTGCGCCTGCCCGCCGACGCGATGCTGCCCGGCGTCGAAGGACTCAAGGGGCCGCTGAGCTGCCTGAACGAGGCGCGGTTCGGGATCGTGTTCGGAGCTGTTGGCGCAGCGCGTGATTCGCTGCAGGCGGCGATCTCGTACGCCGCCGATCGCGAGGTATTCGACAAGCCGCTCTCCGGGTACCAGATCTCCCAGGTGAAGATTGCCGACATGGCGCTCGAGGTGGGCAAGGCGTTCCTGCTCGCGATCCACCTCGGCCGCCGTAAGGACGCCGGGAGCATCCGGCCCGAGCAGATCAGTCTGGGCAAGCTGAACAACGTCCGCGAGGCCATCGCAATCGCCCGTGAATCCCGAACCCTGTTGGGCGCCAACGGCATCACCCTGGAGTATCCGGTGATCCGGCACGCCAACAACCTGGAATCGGTGTTGACCTACGAGGGCACCAGCGAAATGCATCAGCTGATGATCGGCAAGGCACTCACCGGGATGGACGCGTTCCGATGAGCTTCAACAACATGCAGCGCACCGCACAGGGATTCTCGGAGTGGATGACCGTGGTCGGCTCGGTCATCCTCATCGCCTGCGTCACCCTGCTGACGGTGAACTGGTGGAATGAGCAGCGGTGGCTGTGGGTCGTCGTCGGGATCGCGATCATCGTCGTCAACATCGCGTTGATCTTCCTGCAGTTCCGCAAGCGCAAGCTCGCGCCGACACCTCCGGCCGACGAGTCCGGCAACCCCAAGCGCCGCTGGCAGATCATCGACACCTTCGACGACCTCGACGATCCGAAGAAGTAGTCACCCGCGGGACGGGACCGGCAGTCACTCGCGGGGTTACCGGGGTCGGGCAGGGAATGCGGTCGGTCAGGACGTTGCCGCACAGCACTTCTCGCCATCGGCGGTGGTGTCGTCGGCGAACTGCGTTCGGTACAGCTCGGCGTAGCGTCCACCTCGCGCGAGGAGCGTCGCATGATCGCCGCGCTCGACGATGCGCCCCGATTCGAGGACGACGATCTCGTCCGCGGCGCGAATCGTCGAGAGTCGGTGGGCGATGACGACGGAGGTGCGGCCTTCGAGGGCTTCGGCCAACGCATCCTGCACGGCAGCCTCCGACGTCGAATCCAGGTGTGCGGTGGCCTCATCCAGGATCACCACCGAGGGCTGGGCGAGCAGCAGGCGTGCAATGGTGAGCCGTTGGCGCTCGCCGCCGGAAAGCCGGTAACCACGCTCGCCGACGACGGTATCGAGGCCGTCGGGCAGCGAGGCGACGAGGCCGTCGAGGCGGGCCCGTCGTAATGCGTTCCAGATCTCGTCGTCGGTGGCGTCCATCGCGGCGAGACTGAGGTTCGCACGGACGGTGTCGTGGAACAGGTGGCCGTCCTGGGTGACCAGGCCGACGGTGCGGTGGACCGACGAGCCGCGCAGGTCGCGCAGGTCGACGCCGTTGAGGGTGATCGACCCGGAGTCCGCGTCGTAGAGCCGTGTCGCCAGATTCGCGATCGTCGATTTGCCCGCGCCGGAGCTGCCGACGAGTGCCACCATCGACCCGGCCGCGACGTCCAGATCGATGTGATGCAACACGGATTCGCCTCCGCGCGAATCGAGTTGCGCCACCTCTTCCAGCGACGCCAGTGACACCTTGTCGGCCGACGGGTAGGCGAACGAGACGTCGTCGAACCGGAGGGTGACGCCGAAATCGGTATGCGGGACATCGCGGGCGTCGGGCGCATCAGCGATGAGGGGCGCGAGGTCGAGTACCTCGAAGACCCGCTCGAAGCTGACCAGCGCACTCATGATCTCGACGCGGGCGTTGGCCAGTGCGGTCAGGGGTGCGTACATCCGGGTCAACAGCAGTGCGAGGGAGACCACCGCGCCGGCGGACAGTGTTCCGGTCACCGCCAACCATCCACCGAGCCCGTAGACGAGGGCCAGGGCGAGCGCGGAGACGAGCGTGAGGGCGGTCATGAAGTAGGCCTGCAGCATTGCGCGGGAGATGCCGATGTCGCGGACAGCTGTTGCGCGACCGGCGAATTCGGCTGACTCGACGTCGGGGCGACCGAAGAGCTTGATCAGGGTTGCGCCCGGTGCGGAGAACCGTTCGGTCATCTGGGTGGACATGCGGGCATTGTGATCGGCCGCCTCGCGGGACAGCGCGCCCATCCGTCTGCCCATGCGTCGTGCGGGAATCAGGAAGGCGGGCAACAGGATCAACGCGAGCAGCGTGACCTGCCAGCTGATCGCGATCATCACGACGAGGGTCAGCAGCAACGTCACGATGTTGGCGACCACTCCGGACAGCGTGTCGGAGAAGGCCCGCTGCGCACCGATGACATCGTTGTTGAGCCGGCTCACCAGGGCGCCGGTACGGGTACGGGTGAAGAAGGCCACCGGCATCGTCTGGACGTGATCGAACACCGCGCGACGCAGGTCGAGAATCAGCCCCTCCCCGATGGTCGCCGACAACTTGCGGATCAGCAGGCCGGCGGCCGCGTCGATCACCGCGATCACCGCGATGAGGACGGCGAGTCCCACGATCTGCCCGCCGACGCCGTCGGCGGGATGCGCGTCGGCCTCGGTGATCAGATTGACCACCCGCCCGGCGAGGAGCGGTGTGGCGACGGTGAGGACCGCCGTCAGGACCGAGAGGACGAGGAAGGCCGCGATCCGTCCGCGATGCGGTCGGGCGAACGACCAGATGCGCTTCATCGTCGTACGTCGGTCGTGGCGCAACGTCCGGTCCGTCGGCGAGGCCGTCGCCTTGTAGATGGTGTCCCAGGCGACCGATTCCATACTCATGACCTCCACGGTAGAACTTGAAGTGAGGTTGAAGTCCAGTCGAACAGGCGACGACGAGTCGTAGGGGTGTGACAGGCCGATGCGCCACGGGAGACAGGGGAGGCGCCGTGAGTTACGACCTCTACGTCATTCGACCGGCGATTCCCTCAGCTGGGCGGCCGGTCACCGGCTCGGGCGACGAGATGTGCCGTCGAGAACCGACTGCTCTGATCGGCGCGGGCCAGGGTACGGAACGCCTCGTCGAAGCCGTTGGCGCGCAGGACATCGGCCAGGGCGTCGGGATGCCATCGCCACGCCCTGGCGACGACGTGATCGAATTCGTGAGCGCCTCGCTCGTCGGCCGACTGGGCTGCGACGAGCAGCAGCGTGCCGGGCCGCACCCGCCGACGCCATCCGGACAGGATGCCCGGCACCAGCGCGGGCGCGATGTGAATGAGGCTGAAGCGTGCCAGGATTCCGGCGCACGACTCCAGCGGTGCGGACTCCGCGCGCGCGTCGTCGTCGAGAAATTCGAGCGTCGGGTGCGTCCGTCGTGCGTGGGCGAGCATCGCCGGGCTCGGGTCGACGCCGACGACCCGACATCCGTGAGTGGCGATGTGGGCGGCCACATGGCCGAGGCCGCAGCCGATGTCGACGACCGTCGATTCCATCTCCCGGTCCTGCACCATGTCGACGAAGCAGTCGACCACGTGGCGTTCGAGATCGCTCTGAAACGGCGTCGGAAACGTGTCGGCGTACAGGTCTGCGAGGGCGTCGTAACCGGGCTGATCCTGCGGGGGAGTCACGCGCCCAGACAACCATGCGCCGGGTCCTTGTGATCCACCCGACACCGGAACAGCCGCTATCGGTAGGTTGGGAAGCAGAGTGATCGTTCGGTACGCATCGCGCGTGAAGAGGAGACGACGTGGCACAGCAACTCAAGCTCGGATTCAAGGCATCGGCAGAGCAGTTCGATCCGCGTGAACTCGTCGAGATCGCCGTCGCGGCCGAAGAGCACGGCATGGATTCGGTGGCCGTCAGCGACCACTTCCAGCCGTGGCGGCACAACGGTGGCCACGCGCCGTTCTCGCTGGCCTGGATGGCCGCGGTGGGCGAGCGCACCGAGCGCGTCCAGATCGGGACGTCGGTCATGACCCCGACCTTCCGGTACAACCCAGCCGTCATCGCCCAGGCCTTCGCCACCATGGCGTGCCTGTACCCGGGACGCATCATGCTCGGCGTCGGTACCGGTGAGGCCCTCAACGAGTACGCCACCGGATTCCAGGGCGAGTGGCCGGAGTTCAAGGAGCGCTTTGCCCGCCTGCGCGAAGCGATCGCGCTCATGCGCGAGTTGTGGACGGGTGAAGAGGTGAACTTCGACGGCGAGTACTACAAGACGCAGGGCGCTTACATGTACGACGTCCCGGAGAAGCCGGTGCCGGTGTACGTGGCGGCCGGCGGACCGGTGGTCGCGCGGTATGCGGGGCGATCCGGCGACGGGTTCATCTGTACCTCGGGCAAGGGTATGGAGCTCTACACCGAGAAGCTGATCCCCGCCGTCAAGGAAGGTGCGGAGAAGGTCGGGCGGGAGTACGACGAGATCGACCGGATGATCGAGATCAAGATCTCCTACGATCCGGATCCCGAACTCGCACTGGAGAACACACGCTTCTGGGCGCCGCTCTCGCTGACACCGGAACAGAAGCACAGCGTCAACAGCTCTACGGAGATGGAACGCCTCGCCGACGAACTGCCGATCGAGCAGGTCGCGAAACGCTGGATCGTCTCCTCGGATCCCGACGACGCCGTCGAGCAGGTGAAGGCCTACACCGACGCCGGTCTCAATCACCTCGTGTTCCACGCCCCGGGGCATGATCAGCGTCGTTTCCTCGACAACTTCTCGAAGGATCTCGCGCCCCGGTTGCGCGCGCTCGGCGTCTGAGCCGAACCCGCACGGAGCTCGGCACACACCCTGCCGCACGGACGACGCGTGTGGGCTACCGTTTCGGACATGGATCGTGACCGGATGGTGGACGTGGGCGTCTCGCTCATCTCGCGTTTCGGCGCGAAGGCTCTGAGTCTGACGTCGGTGGCCCGCACCGCGGGTGTCGCACGGGCCACCGCGTACCGCATGTTCGGCGGCAAGGACGCGTTGATCGCTGCCATCGTCGAGCGTGAGGTCACCACCCTGCAGGGCAAGCTGATCGGGTGGGGTAAGGCGGCGCCCGACACCCCGTCCAAGATCCGGTCGCAGGTGCTGCATGTCCTCCCTTACATTCGGGAGCACGAGGCGCTGCAGTACATCCTGCGACACGAGCCCGAGGAGATCGTGCGTTCGCTCGTCGCGACCGACGCGGGCACTCCCACGTTGATCGGGCAGGTCGTCGACGTCACGCTGCCCGACGTCGAACCCGAGACAAATGCCGACCTCTACCCGAATCCACGGGCCGCGGCCGAGTTCATGGTGCGCGTCATCTACTCGATCATGCTGATCCCGGAGAGTTCGATGTCCGACGATGAGGTCGCCGACCTCATCGTCCGTGCCATCGTCCGCTGATGACGCATGACACGATGACACGATGACCGGCACCGACGACGAGCGCGAAACCGACCTCCCGCTCATCGACATGGTGCGTCCGCGCTGGGGTGACCCGGGAGTGTCGGCGCATCTGCCCGATGCCGCGACCGCGTTGCTCGGTGTCACCGACGCTGCTCCGCCCGAGTTCGACGTCGACATCCTCGCCTTCCCTGATCGGGGGCTGTCGGTCACGGCGCGATCCGCGATCGAGGAACTCGTCGGTGTCGACCATGTCGATGATTCGCCGTCGGCTCGCGCTCAGCACACCCGGGGATACTCGATGCCGGATCTGCTCCGGATGCGCGCCGGCGACGTCGCCGATGCCCCCGATCTCGTCGTCGCGCCTGCCGATCATGTCGAGGTCGCCACCCTGCTGCGGATCTGCACCACCTATCGCGTCGCGGTCGTACCGTTCACCGGTGGCACATCGGTGGTCGGCGGACTCGCCCCTGATCTGACCGACGACGCCGCGCCGTTCGCCGGGGTCATCTCCCTCGACCTTCGACGACTCGACGGCGTCGTCGCGATCGACGAGATCTCCCGCACCGCAACGTTCGGCGCAGGGACCCGCGGGGTGACCGCCGAGGCGATCCTCGCAGACCGCGGCTACACGCTCGGGCACTTCCCACAGTCCTACGCCGGTGCGGGCCTCGGCGGCTACGCGGCGACCCGGTCGGCGGGCCAGTCGTCGGCGGGTTATGGCCGATTCGACGAGATGGTCGAGGGGCTCGTGTTGGCGACGCCGGCGGGCACCATCGAGGTCGGTACCGCGCCGAGGTCGGCGGCGGGACCCGATCTCCGACAGCTCATCCTGGGATCCGAAGGTGTCTTCGGAGTCATCACCAGCGTGACCGTCCGCATTCGACCGCGACCGCAGCGTCGTGTCTTCGAAGGGTTCCGCTTTCCTGACTTCGCCACCGGGTCGACGGCGCTGCGCCTGCTCGCCCAGGATGGCCCGATGCCGACGGTGCTGCGCCTGTCCGATGAGATCGAGACGTCGATCAACCTGTCCGGTGGGGGGAGCGGGTCGAACGATGCCGGGTCGGATCAGCTCGAGGAATCCGTAGAGATCTCGGGAGGATGCCTGGCCGTCGTCGGCTACGAGGGAACCGCCGCCGACGTCGACCGGCGACGCTCCGCGGTGACCGAGATCCTCGAATCGTGTAGCGGCATCGCCGTCGGCGACGGGCCCGGTGAGGCGTGGCGCGCCGGCCGATTCGGTGCGCCGTACCTGCGCGACCCGCTGCTCGACGCCGGAATCCTGGTGGAGACGTTGGAGACGGTCACGTTCTGGTCGGGCATCGCGGGCCTGAAGGCCGCGGTCGCCGACGCGTTGACGACCTCGCTGGCGGCATCCGGTACGCCACCGTTGATCATGTGTCACATCAGCCACGTGTACGCGAGCGGGGCGTCGCTCTACTTCACAGTCGTCTGCCCGCAGGCCGACGATCCGCTCGCACAGTGGGGTGCGGCGAAGGCCGCAGCCAATGACGCCATCCGCGCCCAGGGCGCGTCGATCACCCATCACCATGCCGTCGGACGCGATCACCGCGACGCGTACCACGCGGAGATCGGGCCGGTGGCGCTCGAGGCGCTGCGGTCGGTCAAGAAGACGCTCGATCCGGGCGGCGTCTGCAATCCGGGGATTCTGCTCTAGAGTGCGCCGGACAGCCGTCGCGGCAGGGATCGACCGTTTAGGGTTGATGCCATGGCGCAGACGCCCGACGACGAGCATCCATCGAGTCCGACGACCCCCGGAGGCATCGGCATCTACATCGCCTCGGCCGAGGGCGACACCGGGAAATCCTCCATCGCGCTGGGCATGCTGACGTTGCTGTCGGCGACCCGCGGCCGGGTGGGAGTCTTTCGACCCATCTCCCGCGCAGCCGCCGGGGAACGCGATTACATCCTCGACCTGCTGATCGAGTACTCCTCGGCGGACATCTCGTATGAGGACAGCATCGGCGTCACCTACGAGCAGGTCCACGCCGACCCGGAGGGATCGATCGCGGAGATCGTCGCCCGCTATCACGCGGTGGAATCCCGATGCGACGCCGTGCTGATCATCGGATCCGATTACACCGACGTGGGCAACCCGTCGGAGCTGTACTACAACGCGCGGATCGCGGCGAACCTGTCGGCGCCCGTGGTGCTGGCGATCAAGGCCGTCGACCGAACTCCCGACGAACTCCGCGGCATCGCCGAACTCCTCATCGCCGAGATCGCCTCCGCGCACGCCACGACCGCCGTCGTCGTCGCCAACCGATGCGACCCGCAGCAACTCACCCAGATCCGGATAGCTCTGCGCGAGACCGGGGTTCCCGCATGGGCGTTGCCCGAGGAGCCGATTCTGGTGGCCCCGACGATGGCAGAGCTCGCCGAGGCGCTCGACGCCGAGCTCTACAGCGGTGATCCCGAACTCCTCGACCGCGAGGCGCTGCGCGTCATGGTCGGCGGCATGACGGTCGAACACATCCTCGAACGTCTCACCGACTCGACGGTGGTCATCACGCCTGCCGACCGTTCGGACGTGCTGCTGTCGCTGGTGAACGCGAACTCCGCGCAGGGGTTTCCGCGGCTGTCGGGCATCATCCTCAACGGTGGGCTGCGCCCGCATCCGATGATCGAGGCGCTCGTGAAGGGCCTGCGCCCGACCTTGCCGATCATCACCTGCGAGCAGGGAACCTACGAGACGGCGCGCACCGCCGCTCATACACGGGGCCGGGTCGGGCTCGGATCGGCCCGCAAGATCGACGCCGCATTCGCACTCATGGAACGTCACGTCGATCCGGTGGAACTGATGGCACCGCTGAATGTGGCAGTGCCCGAGGTGGTCACACCGCAGATGTTCGAGTACGGGCTCATCGCGCGGGCCCGTCGCGACCTCAAACACATCGTGCTGCCCGAAGGCAACGACGACCGAATCCTGCGCGCCGCAGGCCAATTGCTGCGGCGCGGCGTGGTCAGGTTGACCCTGCTCGGCGACCCGGCGGGTGTGCGTAAACGCGCCGAGGAACTCGGTATCGACATCTCCGAGGCCGACGTCATCAATCCTGCGACCGATCCGCTGCGCGACGAGTTCGCAGCGATCTATCACGAACTCCGCAAACACAAGGGCGTCGATCTCGAGACCGCCGGTGACCTCATGAGTGACGTGTCCTACTTCGGCACGATGATGGTCCATACCGGCCGCGCCGACGGAATGGTCTCTGGCGCGGCGCACACCACCGCGCACACCATTCGTCCGTCGTTCGAGATCATCAAGACCAAACCGGGCGTCTCCACGGTGTCGTCGGTGTTCTTCATGTGCCTCGCCGACAAGGTCCTCGCCTACGGCGACTGCGCCGTCGTGCCGGACCCGACCGCCGAACAACTCGCCGACATCGCGATCTCATCGGCAGACACCGCGGCGCAGTTCGATATCGATCCGAAGGTGGCGATGCTGTCGTATTCGACGGGCGCGTCCGGGTCGGGTGCCGATGTCGACAAGGTGCGCGTCGCCACCGATCTGGTGCGCGAACGGGCACCGGAGCTGTTGGTGGAAGGGCCGATTCAGTACGACGCCGCCGTCGAACCGTCGGTCGCGGAGACGAAGATGCCCGATTCGAAAGTTGCCGGCCACGCGACCGTGCTGGTGTTCCCGGACCTCAACACCGGCAACAACACCTACAAGGCGGTGCAGCGCAGTGCCGGCGCCGTGGCGATCGGGCCGGTGCTGCAGGGCCTGAACAAGCCGATCAATGACCTCAGTCGTGGAGCGCTCGTCTCCGACATCGTGAACACGGTGGCCATCACCGCGATCCAGGCGCAGAACGTCGCCGGTGCCGAGACGGCCGCCGCTCACTCTGCCAACTCCGCGAACTCCGTGGAGACGGCCGGATGAGCGCCGCGACCGGAGCTGTCCTGGTGCTCAACGCCGGGTCGTCGTCGTTGAAATACCAACTGGTCCAGCCGGATTCCGGCGACGTCATCGCGCAGGGTATCGCCGAACGGATCGGTGAGGAAGCAGCATCGCTGACCCACGAGCAGCACGGGGAGGTCATCACCGAGCAGGTGGCGCTGCCCGATCACAAGGCGGCGATCGAGCGCGCGGCGGAACTATTCGCCGCCAACGGCACGTCGCTCGTCGATGCGGGATTGAGCGCCGTCGGTCATCGGGTGGTGCACGGCGGCCGCACGTTCTACGAGCCGACGCTCATCGACGCCGAGGTCATCGCGGAGATCGAACGGATCTCTCCGCTTGCGCCACTGCACAATCCGGCGAATCTCGTGGGTATCCGCGCGGCCATGGAGTTGCTACCTGACGTGCCGTCGGTGGCGGTGTTCGACACGGCCTTCTTCCATTCCCTGCCCGAAGAGGCGTACACCTACGCGATCGACAGGGGTGTGGCCGACATCCATGCGTTGCGGCGCTACGGGTTTCACGGCACCAGCCATGAGTACGTGTCCGGGAAGGTCGCGGAGTTCCTCGGACGCGAGGACCTCGACCAGATCGTCCTGCACCTCGGTAACGGGGCGTCGGCGTCGGCGGTGCACCACGGATCACCGATCGATACCTCGATGGGGCTGACCCCGCTCGAGGGATTGGTCATGGGTACCCGCAGCGGCGACATCGATCCCGGTCTGATCCTGCACCTCAACCGCGTCGCCAAGTTGAGCGTCGATCAGATCGACACCCTGCTGAACAAGCAGTCGGGCCTCAAAGGGCTCTGCGGGGAGAACGACTTCCGGGCGATCACCGCGAAGATCGAGGCCGGCGATACGTCAGCGCGTCGCGCGTATGACGTGTACATCCATCGACTGCGGCACTACATCGGCGCCTACATGGTGGAACTCGGATCGGTGGACGTGATCACCTTCACCGCGGGCGTCGGTGAGAACGCGGCGTCGGTCCGCGCGGACGCTCTGGCGGGCCTGGAGGGGTTCGGGATGGTCATCGATGCGGAGCGTAATGCTGTGCGCAGCAAGGAGATCCGCCGGATATCGGCCGATGACAGCGCTGTCGAGGTACTCGTTGTGCCGACCAACGAGGAGCTCGCCATCGCCCGCCAGGCGGCCGCGGTCATCGGCGGCTGACGCGCTGGATCGATGGTGCGCTGACCGATGGTGCGGCGCGGCCCGATGAGGGATGCGAACCCGGCTGTGGATGAATTCTGCTCGGACGCGGTTGTCGCGATTACGGTGCCCGTATCGACATCGCCGATGGTGTCGATGGCGGCTCGACCGTCGACCGATGGCACCGGGGCGCACCATGTTCAGCTACACCGATTCACCCGCCGACGACAGGCTCCTGTCGACGTCGGATGATCTGGCGCTGATCGCCTCCGCCAACGATGCGGTGCGGTTGGAGAAGCAGGCGGCCGCGCGAAAAGTTCTGTGCGCGTACCGAACGCACGTCGTTATCGCGGCAGACATGCAGGAGTCGCCGACGGCGAGTCGCGTGAAGGACGGTCCCGACAAGACCGCCATCGGGCAGGTGTCGCGACGTCTGGGCGTCAGCGTCCCCATCGCCCGGAAGTGGGTGAGGCTCGGGGCTCAGCTGCAGGATCTTCCACGCGTCCGCATGGCTTTTCTGGAGGGACGGTTCTCGGTCGATCGCGCACGGATCGTTGCCGAGGAACTCGCCGTTCTCCCGGACGAGATGCGTGCCGGCGGCGAAGTCGACGCGCTGACGCTTGTCGACCGCGCCACCACAGACAAGATACTGCGCCGGCAACTGGCCGACTACGTACTCAGCCGCGCCCCCGAGCGCGCGCCGCAAGCGCGCGAAGAGTTCTCACGGCAGCGCTCGAATGTGGTGATCCGCGACGAGGTCCACGGACACACGAGCATCTCGGCGACCGTCCCCGCCGAGCACGGGGTGTGGTTGGACGAACAGATCACCGCTCTGATCACCGCTCGCCTGTGCGGAGGCGATCCACGAACCTTCGGGCAGCGGCGTGCCGATGCTCTGGCCGAGGTGAATGGGGTTCCCGGCGCGCACCTCGCCTGCCGGTGCGGGGACGCTAGCTGTCCGGCCGAGCCCGAGGTTCCGGCGGCTGCTGAATCCGCTGCTGAACCCACGGTTGATGCTCAGCCCGCAGCAGCAGAAAGTGCCAATCCTGCAGCGACTCCCGCCGATGCCGTTCCGCCGGCCGCCGATTCCTTCGAGCCGGCCGTACCGACTGAGCCGACCGAGCCCGATGTGGACGACTCCGAACTGGCCGAGTGCGATGCCGCCATCGATCCGGACGCCATCGATCCGGTCGTCACCGAGACCGACACCGACACCGACGGCTCCGCTCAGACCCGGCACGATCCCGCTCCGACCGGGCACGGTCTGACGATCATTGCCGACTCGGCCGGCGACCTGGCACCGGATCTGTCCGGCTACGGCCCCATCGACCCGGCGCACGCCGTCGCGCTGACCTCCGGGGATGCATTCGCAGCCGAACAGGTGACCATCGTCAAGCAACCTCGGCGCACACCGACGGTGATACTCCTCGGGCAACGCGCCGGACCACCCCGTGCCGTCGATTCCTCCGGGCATGGGGGTTTGAGCGCGCCACCACCCGGCGCGCTGACATACCATCCGTCCAAAGCCGTGCGTGAGCAGGTCTACTCGACCGATGACATCTGTCGCTACCCGTGGTGCGACCGACGGGTTGCCGACTGCCAACTCGATCACGTCGTGCGGTTCGATCACCTCGACCCGCGGCGCGGCGGATGGTCCATCTCGGACAATCTGATACCGCTGTGCCCCGTGGATCATCAACGAAAACACATGGGACTCTTGATTCCCACGCTTCTCGAGGAGCGCATCGTCTCGTGGTACGACCCCATCACCAAGCTGACGCTCGCCACCTATGCGTACTGAGTGCGTGGTCGGCATGCGTGTCGTCGACCAACCTCGGAGTCAGAACAACGTCTCGGGCCGAACATAATTCGCGAGATCGACCAGCATGAATCGGTGATCACGGTTGGTCCTGGTCTGGCGTGCCAACTGCCGCAGCGACTGCTCGGTGCCGCGTCGCAGGCCGAGTTCGGTGAACGGGAAACCGAGGAGTTTGGTGTTGGGTAGTGGTTCGGCATCGGGATGTGCGTCGATCCAGCCCAGCGCGGTGCCGAGCACGATCAGTGTCAGTCGGGCTTTGCGGGGATCTTCGTCGGGAATCCTGTCGAGTCGTTCGGCGGCCTCAATGATCTGGTCGCGGCTGACCTGAGCGGGTGGTCGGCCGTGAACGAGAACCAGGACGGCGGTCGCCCTGGCGGTGTTGAAGTGTCGACTGGTGGGTGGTACCTCGTCGAGCGGTTCGATAGCCTGTCCGATGTTTCCTTGCGCCGCATGCAGTCTCGCGAGGCCGAAGGCGGCCGTGACGATTCCGTGGTCGGTGAGCCACAGATCGTGATAGAGATGCTCGGCGACCTGGACGCTCTCCGCGATCTTCGCGGTGTGCTCAGGGGTGCTGTGTTCCTCGTCGGCCAGCCACCGGCCGATGAGCTCAGCAGTGCCCGCCACCGCCAACTTGGGGGCGATCTCGCCGGGCATCGCCTGCAGTACGCCGTCGAACCGCATGTACGCCAGCTCGGGCTCGCTGTTCATCAGCGCGCAGATCCCGATGTACCACTGCACCCGCCACGAATCGCCGTGGTGAATCGAGATGTCGCGCAGCAACTCCAGCGCGGTGTCCACGTCGTCGAGTTCGAGGTGTGCGCGGGCCTCGGCGAGGTCGACTTCCAGCGACGGGTGATCGCCGGAGACCGATGTGCCGAGCAACGACGAGAATCCGTTTGCGCGGGCCGCGCTGATCGAGTCCAACGTCTGTCGTGGATCGGAGAGGGCGGCAGAGGTCAGCACTGCCGCAGCGGGATCCGTCGGATCGACCAGCGGCACGGGGAGCGCCCGCGCAATGTCGACCGGATCGTAGAACGCTGCCTCGTCGGGATTGAAGAAACCATCGACCGGGCCGAGCAGCAGTTCGGTGCCGAAGGTCGAGCGCTGTGGCGTGAACACCGTCGACAACGACGGACGCGGAACGCCGGTGTGCAGGGCAACAACCTCACGTAGCACGTTGAGGACCTGCGTCGTCATCTCCTCTGCCGAGGAGAACCGCTCGTCGGGATCAACCGCCGTCGCCCGTTGCAGCAGAAGGTGATACGACGGGTTGTCGCGGAAGACCGGGGTGTCCTCCGCCGACGGCAGACCATCGAGGTACCGGCCGTCGCGCATGGGCATCGGAACCGTCAGGACGGCCAATGTGCGCCCGATGCTGTAGATGTCGGTGGCGATCTGTGGGCCGGTGGACACGATTTCCGGCGCCTGGAAACCGGGCGTCCCATAGAGGTGTCCGAAACCGTTGATCGCCGAGACAGCGCCGAGGTCGATGAGCTTCACCTCGTCGCTCCCGACCATGATGTTCTCCGGCTTGACGTCGTTGTACACCAGGCCGACCGAGTGGAGATATCCCACGGCCGGAAGCACTTCCAGAATGTAGGCCATCGCCTGCTCGATGGACAGCAGGTCGCCCTCGGCCTCCGATTCGGAGGTCATCTGTTTGAGGGTGCGACCGCCGATGTACTCCATCACGATGTAGCCAATGCGTTGCCCGCGATCGTCGGTGTGCTCGACGAAGTTGTAGATCTTCACGATCCCTGGGTGATTCACCGACGCGAGGAACTGGCGCTCGGCCAGAGCCACCTCCTGCGCCTCCGAGTCCGAGGAATTGAGCAGGCCCTTGAGCACCACCGGACGATCCGACACGTTGCGGTCCACCGCGAGATAGATCCAGCCGAGTCCGCCGTGCGCGATGGCTCCGGCGATCTCGTACTGATCTGCGACGAGGGTGCCGCTCACCAGTCCGGGCACAAAGGAGCACCGCGCACCACAGTTCGGGCACTCGCCAGTCAGGTCTCCCCGGTACTTTCCGGAACTGCGACCAACCGGCCGCCCGCACCGCCAGCACGTGCGCTTCTTCTCCGCGATGACCGGACTCGTCAGAACGGCGTCGGCCGGCTCGATGTCGTGGATCTTCGGCAGTTCGACCAGCCCGCTGCCCAGTCGCAGATCGTGCACCTGAGACCGGGTGCGGGGTACCAGCCGTCGGGTCTGGCCGACCGAGTTCAGGTTGTCGGTCGGGATCGAGGTCGTACTGGTCCGGCGGATGACCGGGTCGGTCGAGTCCTCGTGATCGTCGGCGAATGGATCGAACGTAACGGCCTGCGTGCCGACATCGAGATCGTCCGCCGCTGCGCGCTGCGTCCCGATGTCGAGATCGGTGAGCGACGCTCGTTGAGTACCGACCGGCTGATCGGACTCGTCGGTGGCGCCGGCGTCGGCATCGACGTCGGTTGGCTCATGCGTATCGGGGTTCGTGTCGCTCACCGCCTAATCCCGGTATACCGGCTGCGGTGGATAGCCCGGACCGAGGATCGAGAGCCACCGGTTGTACCACTGCTGCCACTGTCCGTCGGCACGTACCTGGGCGAGGACACCGTTGACGAAGCGGACCATGTCATCCTGCCCCTTGGGGATCCCGACGGCGTAGTACTCCGTGCCGAGGCTGGGCCCCACCACCTGCACCCACGGGTCCTGTTCGGCGAGTCCGGCGAGAATCGTGTCGTCGGTGCTGACGGCGTCCACCTGCCCCTGTTGGATCATCACCAGGCAATCGGCCCAGGTACTGGTGGTCACCATCTTCACCCGCGGTGCAATCGACTGCAACCGGCCGATGGACGTCACGCCGCGAGCGGCGCAGACCCGCTTGTCGGCGAGGTCCGCGGCGTCGGTGTTGCCGGAGCCGCGCAACGCCAGAATGCGTTGGGAAGCAACATAGTACGGGCTCGAGAACGCAACATCATGCAGGCGGTCGCAGGTCACGCTCATCGTCTTCACGACGACATCGACGGTGCGGTTCTTGAGCGCGTCGACGCGCTCACCTGAACTGAGCACGCGATACTCGATATGCGACGGGTCGTCGAAGATCGCCTGGGCGATGGCCCGGGCGAGATCGACGTCGAATCCCTGGATGTCGCCGGTGACCGGATCACGGAAGCTGAAGAGATTGCTGCCGGTATCGAGGCCGACGATGAGCCTGCCGCGCCACAGGATGTCGGCCATCGTCGTGCGGTTGGGCATCTGGCCGGGTTCGGGCATCTCGCCGGGGCGCAGACTGGTCGTCGCATCGCACGTCTCGGAATTCGGGGCGGGTTCGCGGGCCACGTCGAACGACGCCCCGGCCGGGGTCGGGACCAGGGCGGTGGCGCTTGGTGGCGGTGAGTTGGGGGCGGGGAAGTCCGCACACGCCGATGCCGTGACCGCGACGACGGCGGCCATCACGGCGCAGCACAGACCTCGACGCATCGTCATCGGTACTCCCGGATGCGGGGGATGAGTCCGCCGGCGAGGGCGAGCGCGGCGAACACCGCCAGCACCATGATGCCGGTGCCGGTGAACCCGATCACCCGCTGCGCGGTGTTGATGTCGTCGCGAAACGCCGCGCGGGTGGTGGTGATGCCGTCGACGAGCGCGGCGTCGACCTCGCCGAAACTGCGCGCAGAACTGATGGCGTCGGTGCCGACGGTGAGCATCCGCGCGGTGGCGAAATCGCCGGACTGGATCTCTGCGCGCACCGCGGCATCGGCGTCTTTCCATCGCCCGAGCGCATCGGCCGCTGCGGTCAACTGCGTCTGCGTCAACGATCCGCCGTCGGCGGCCGCGGAACTGCGTAGCGACGCGAGGATCTTGTCGATCTCGTCGGTCGATTGGGTGAAGGTCTGTTCCAGACTTGTCTGATCGCCGCGGCGTACCAGCGACAGGGTTTCGGCCGAGCGGGCTTGCTGGGTGAGGATGCGCGCAGAGGTCAGGTCGCGCAACGGATCCGCGCCCTGCACCTTTGCGTTGTTGGTCGCCGCAACAGACATCAGCCCCGACGCGAGCAGCCACACCGTGCCGACGACGACGGCGATCAGCGCCGCCACCACTCCGATGTTGAACCGGCGACGGACGCGCTTGGCGAGGTACCGGGAGGTCAGCACGAGCGCGACGATCAGCACGATCAGCGCCGTGTACACACCCCATGGCGGAACCGTCAGTGTGCGCTGCGGATCCGCGATGGCCGCAGACCGCTGCTCGTAGAGGCGTTGTGCAGCCGGAAGCAGATGATCCTGCATCAACGTCGACGCCTGGCCGAGATATGCCGAGCCGACGGGATTACCCAGCCGGTTGTTGGTGCGCGCGGTCTCGATGAGTCCGGCGTACACCGGTATCGAGGTGGCGAGTGTCTGGACGTCGGCCCGTGTCGCGTCGTCGACCGACGATTGGTCATTCGCGGCGTCGGCAGCCATCAGCGAGCCCGAGGCGATGATCAACGACGACGATGCGGTGGCGATGGCATCGGAGTAGCGCGTGCGCAGTTCCGGTGACTCGAGTCCGCCGGAGATGAAAGCGGAGTTCGCGGAGGCGTCGGCGACCGACAGAGAGCTGTAGAGGACCTGCGCGGCCTCGGCGAGGGGCTCGGCGCGGTCGACCATCAACTGCAGGGTCTGCGTTCGACGATCCAACACGCTCGACGCGTACCACCCGGTGGACAGGCAGGCGATGACCAGAGCCACCATGATCAGCACCAGTTTGCCGGGGGTGGTGACCGCGTAGTGGCGCAGTGTCGCCAGGGGGGAGGTCCGGTCCCGTTCGGCGGCGAGTTCCCGCTGTTCGGACAGCATCCGGCGCAGCGGAAGCTGAGGGACGGGGTTAGCCCGTCCGGCGCGGGTGAGTACGGTCCGCATGGTGGATGCGTGGCCGCCGGTCACCTCGGGTTCCTCCTGAACGCCCCGTGGAACTGATGCGGACGGTGTCCGCCTTCTGTGGCTCAGCGTAGTCCCACCGGTCACGCCCGGCGCGCAGAAGCATCGACCGTGTTGAATCCGGACCCGAGTGGATCGGTGACGGCGAAATCAGCGTCATATGTCGAGGGTGACGATGCGCTCACGCAGTCCCGGCCACGCCTCGGCGAATGCCGGGTGCAGCGGTAGCGTCTCGACCTGAGCCTCGGGTACCCACCGCAGCTCGGCGGATTCGCCATTGGCGATGGTGGCGACGGGCTCATCTGTCTCCGCGATCACCGTCGTATATGTCCAACCGTTGGGGGTCGAGTGGGTGACGAGCGCGGCGACGACGCGCAACTCGGCACTTCCGATCCCGGCCTCCTCATCGGCTTCCCGGATCGCGGTGTCCACCGCACTCTCGTGCGAGTCACGGGCACCACCGGGCAACCCCCACGTCCCGCCCTGATGCGACCACGCCGCGCGGTGCTGCAGCAGTACGCCCATCGACTCGTCGTGGAGGGGTGCGCGCAGCAACAGGCCCGCGGCGCCGTGCAGGCCCCAGTACCGCGCGCCGTCCGGGTCGAAAACCCACCCGTCACCGTCTCCGCGCACGTCGCCTCCTCGACTCCATCCGAAACTCCACCGTATGTGACCTGTGGGCGCGTTGACCAGAGCTGACCCCGGGGTGGGCGTAACACATCGCACGGGCTGGACGGGCTGGACGGGCTGGACGGGCTGGAGCCGCATTCGGTCGGATACTGCTCAGGTGTGTGTGAGTCGCAGTCGGTTCGCCCCTGCGATCAGGGCGTTGACATTGGCCATGTCCCCGGTGTCGCCGGTGCCGTACGCCCAGCACTGTCGATTGTCGTCTTCACAGAGCAGGTAGGTCGTGGTCTGGCCGTCGACCGCCAGACGTTGGTGCAGCGCGACGATGGCGACGGGCGCGCCGATCTCGTACAGCATCGAGGTCATGGCGCCGATCGGTCCGGACGCCGTGGCATGCAGGGACATGATCTCGTCGGCGACGGCCAGCGTCGCCTGGCATTCGACAAGGTCACCGCGGGCGGGCGCGACGCTGAAGGCGCCGAGCCGGATCGACCCTGTCGGTGCGAAGGTGTCGGTGAAGTTCTGCCAGGTCATGCCGGTCGCCTCCGCACGGATGCCCGCGGGGAGCGCATGCGCGGTCCATGGGTCGTCGAACGTGGTGGTGAACTGCTGGTCACCGCACCAGGATGGCCGGGTCGAGTGAATGGTGTGCATCGTGCGTGGTCTTTTCGGTCGAAGAGAAGATGACCGACAGAAACGCGCGACCGACCCGCAGCGGGGGGTCGGTCAGAGTCAGACCCCGCTGCGGCGGGTTACGAGCGCGTTGTTCATGCACATCATGATTCGACCACCATAGACCCGCCCTCGGAATCACGGCAACCGGGTTCGACGGCCTGGCGGTGCGTCAGGCCTGCCGCAAACCCGCGGCAAGTTCGGCGGCGGCCGCACGTGGGTCGTCGGCGTCGGTGATGGCGCGCACGACGACGGCCCGTCGCGCGCCGACCGCGGTGACCTGAGGTAGCCGCTCGGCGTCGATCCCGCCGATGGCGAACCATGGCGTGGTCGGGTCCAGCGCGGCGACGGCCCGCACGAAGTCCAGCCCGGTGCCTGCGCGCCCGGGTTTGGTGGGCGTGGACCAGCACGGACCGGTGCAGAAGTAGTCCACGTCGCCGTCTGCGAACGCGGCCCGTGCCTGCGATTCGTCGTGGGTGGAGATCCCGATGATCATGTCCGGTCCGACGATGCTGCGGGCCTGCGCCGGTGTCAGATCGCCTTGTCCGACGTGCAGGACATCGGCGCCGGCGAGGCGTGCGAGATCGGCACGATCATTGACCGAGAGCAGCGCCCCGCGGGCCCGGATCACTTCGCCGAGGGCGCCGAGGATGTCGAGTTCTTCGACCGCCTCGAGTGTCTCGAACTGCCTTTCGCCGACCGACCCCTTGTCGCGCAGCTGCACGATGTCAACTCCACCCTCGACTGCTGCGGCCACCACGTCGAGCAGATCACCGCGCTCCCGTCTTGCGTCGATGCAGAGGTAGAGGCGGGCTGCGGCCAGTCGCTCGCGGAGGTCAGAGGTGCTCACCGTCGCCAGCCTAGTGACGCCACGGAGGCACGACGTAGGGTGGAGGGCAGAGCACACGGGAGCCCGGGGACGCCGGGCTGAGAGTGCGGGCCGCTCCCGCAGACCGTTGGACCTGATCCGGGTAATGCCGGCGAAGGAAGGATGTGGCAGTCGATGCCGACCTCGAATCCGTACCGCGGAGACCTCACCGTCGTGGGCGGCGGAGTGGTGGGACTCACCTGTGCGTTGGCCGCCCTCGACGTCGGATGGCGTGTCACGATCGTCGACGACCCGTTCGGCGCGGAGGCGGGCTGGGTCGCCGGCGGGATGCTCGGCTCCCTGGGCGAGGGGCATCCCGGGGAGGAGGAGCTGTTCGGGATCACCTCCGATTCGGTGCGTCGGTGGCCGACGCTGATCGACCGTCTCGATGATCCGCTGATCGTGGCCGCCGCCGACTCGCTGTTCGTCGCGAGCACGGCCGCCGACGCCGCGCACCTGCGTCAACTGGCCGAGTTCGTGTGGGCGACCCAGGCCCGGACCCAGGGCGGCAGCGACCTGCGTCCCGTCGCCGCACGCGAGATCCGTTCGCTGGAGAACGCGTTGAGTTCCCGACTGATCGGAGGTTATCTCGCCTCCGGCGAAGCCGCTCTGGACAACCGGCACCTGCTACGCAGCCTGCGCGCCACTGTGCTGCGCGATGGCGCGATCATCACCGAACGCCACGTCGATGACCTCGCGGAGCTGGAGGGGGATCGGGTGCTGGTGGCCGCCGGACTCGGATCGTCGGCCCTCGTCGACGGCCTGGACCTGTACGCGACGAAAGGCGAGATCCTTCGGCTGGCCGCGAACTCCTGGTCCGTGCCGCCGCCGAGACACGTCGTCCGCGCACGCCTCGACGGGCGATCGGTGTATCTGGTTCCGCGCAAAGACGGAATCGTCGTCGGCGCAACACAATACGAGCCGGCCGAGGCCGCCGACCGTCATCCCCGGGCCGGTGGGGTCGCCGACCTGCTCGCCGACGCGGTGGCGGTGATGCCCGGCTTGAGTACCTACGACCTCGTCGAGGTGGCCGCAGGATTTCGGCCCACCCGTGCCGACGGCGTCCCCGTCGTGCGGGCCGTCGACGAACGGATTGTCGTGGCCACCGGGCACGGCCGCAACGGCATCCTGCTCGCTCCGTGGACCGCGCACCGCGTCGTCGAGATCCTCGACCAGGGTGTCGCCCACCACGAGTCCCACGACCTGAACACGCAGCACGATCCGGAGAAACAAGGAGTGGCACCGTGACCCTCATCATCAACGGCGAGCAGCAGACGGCCGCCGACGACCTGTCGATCGCCGACCTGCTCGCCACCTTCGGCTATCCGGACCAGGGCGTCGCGGTGGCCGTCGACGGCGCGGTGGTGCCGCGCAGCAGCTGGCATCGGCCGATCACCGCGGGCGCAGCGGTGGAGATCGTGACGGCGGTGCAGGGTGGCTGACGACCTACTGCGCATTGCCGACCGCGACCTCGGTTCCCGCCTCATCATGGGTACCGGCGGTGCGTCGAATCACGATGTCCTCGAACGTGCTCTGCAGGCGTCGGGAACCGAGTTGACCACCGTGGCCATGCGTCGAGTGAGCGCGGCGTCGGGCGCCGGGGTGATCGACCTGCTGACTCGTCTCGGCATCTCGATCCTGCCCAACACCGCGGGTTGTCACACCACCGCGGAGGCCGTGTTGACCGCGCAACTCGCACGCGAGGCGATAGGCACCGACTGGGTGAAATTGGAGGTCGTCTCCGACGATCGCACGCTGCTGCCCGACCCCATCGAACTCCTCGACGCCGCCCAGACTCTGGTGGCCGACGGATTCGTCGTCCTCGCCTACACCAACGACGACCCGGTCCTCGCCGCCCGGCTCGAGGATGTGGGCGTCGCGGCGGTGATGCCGCTCGGCTCACCCATCGGGACGGGGCTGGGTATCGCCAACCCGCACAACATCGAGATGATCGTCGCGGCGGCCGGTGTCCCGGTCGTCCTCGACGCAGGGATCGGCACCGCCAGCGACGCCGCGCTCGCGATGGAACTCGGCTGCGACGCAGTGCTTCTCGCGTCGGCGGTCACTCGCGCCGACGATCCCGTCGCCATGGCGGCAGCCATGGCGCATGCGGTCATCGGTGGGCGCCTCGCCGCTCGAGCGGGGCGGATACCCAAACGGTTCTGGGCGCGTGCGTCCTCGCCCGAGCGCGAGTCGTGACGGCGCGGTAGACCGGATCTGTCTATGGTCGGGGTGTGGTTGACGGCACCCTGCAGGCGATAAACCTGACCAAGGACTACGGCACGGTACGCGCCGTGGACAGTCTGACCTTCGGCGTGCGGCCCGGTGTGGTGACCGGTTTCCTCGGACCCAACGGCGCGGGAAAGTCGACCACGATGCGGATGATGCTGGGGCTGGACCGCCCGAGTTCGGGTACGACCACGGTCAACGGCCGCGCCTACCGTGACCTCGACCATCCGCTGCGTCAGGTGGGTGCGCTGCTCGACGCCAGGTGGGTGCATCCCAACCGCAGTGCCCGTTCACATCTGCGGTGGATGGCGGCCAGCAACAGCATCCCCGCACGCCGTGCCGACGAGGTCCTCGAACTCGTCGGATTGTCCGCCGTCGCCGGCAAGAAGGCGGGCGGCTTCTCCCTGGGGATGTCGCAGCGGCTCGGCCTGGCCGGCGCGCTGCTCGGTGATCCGGGCATCCTGCTGTTCGACGAACCGGTCAATGGTCTCGACCCCGAGGGCATCGTGTGGATTCGACGGTTCATGCGTAGCCTCGCTGCCGAGGGGCGCACCGTGTTGGTGTCCAGCCACCTGCTGACCGAGATGTCGCTGACCGCCGATCATCTCGTGGTGATCGGGCAGGGCCGGCTCATCGCCGACTGCTCGGTGGGGGAGTTCATGGCACTCGCCCGCCACCGCACCCGCGTCCGCAGCCCGCGGATGGACCTGCTGCATCAGGCTCTGGTCGGCGCGGGCCTCCCCGTCGTCCAGGTAACGGACCCAGATGGCCGGCCCGCATTCCTCGTCGACGACGTGTCGACGGATCAGGTCGGTGACATCGCCGCGGCCAACGGCGTGCCCCTGCACGAACTCACCTCCCAGTCCGCGTCGCTGGAAGACGTGTTCATGTCGGTGACGGCCGGCGCCGTCGAGTACACCGGCGGAACAGGAGATGCCCGATGATCGGCGCACTCAACGCTGAGCGAATCAAACTCGCCTCCACCCGTTCGCCCTACTGGTGTGTGGGGATCGTGGTGCTCCTCTCGCTTGCCGTGGCAGCCGTGGTCGGGCAGGTTGCCGGCAACTCCGTCGGAGAGGTCGGTGAGGTCGACGAGGTAGGCAGCACAGACGGTATCGCCGGCGTCGTGCTGGCCGGGCTGAATCAGGTCGGTGTCATCGTGCTGATGATCATGGCGGTGCTCGCCGTGACCAACGAGTATCGGTTCGGCACGATCCGCACGTCGTTCCTCGCGGTTCCCCGTCGTGAGGTCGTGATGATCGCCAAGGCACTGGTGTACGGCGCCATGACGGTGATCCTCACCGTCGTGCTCACCGCGCTGTGCTTGCTCGTCGCGATTGCACTGGGCGGACAATCGCTGGGGATCTCATTCACCGATGCCGACGTGGTCCGCCAGCTCTACGCGACGCCGATTGACGCCCTGCTGTGCGTGGTGGTGGGCCTGTCCCTCGCGATGCTGCTTCGCCACACCGCTGGAGCCATCGCGATCCTGCTGCTCTGGATGCTCGTGCTCGAAGGGGTGATCGGCCTGTTGCCCAAGGTCGGCAGCCACATCGCACCGTTCCTGCCGTTCGCGAATGCCGGTCGCTTCCTGGACCCGACGTCGCCGACCTCCGTCGACTTCCACTGGGGTCCGATCGGTTCGGCCGTGTACTTCGCCGCGTTCGCCCTTCTCCTGTTCGGCGCCGGCTTGGCGGCCGTCAGCCGGCGCGACGCGTGAACTACCGGGAGACCGACGGCCCCACCTTCAGCGAGAAACCGGGCAGGTCGGCAAGATTCACTGTCGCCTCGTAGGTGCGGTCATAGCCGGTGCCGCTGATGCGCCAGCCGTCGTCGGTGCGACGGTAGCTGTCGGAGTAGAACGCCGAGCCGAACAGCAGGAACGAGAACTCCGTCACGATGACGCGGTCCTGCAGGTACCAGCGTCCCGTTGCGACGTCGCCATCGATCTCGATCTCGGGATGTGCGACGCGGTGTTCGGTGATCACCCCCGGCCCGACGGATCGCTTCATGAAGCCCACCAGGGTATCCCGGTCGGTGAAGGCGAGGCTCTCACCGTAGTCGCCGGTCACATCCGGGGTGAGGGTCTGTGCGAAGCCCTCCCAGTCCTTGGTGTCCAGGCAGCGCAGGTACCGGTACTTCAATGCCTTGATGTCGGCGAGAGCGGAGGCGGTGTCGGTCATGGTGCCGTCACTTCTTGGAGGTGCCAGGTAAGACGCCGGCATCGATGACGGCCTTCACAAGGGGCTTGGTCTGCTGGACGGTCTCGGCGAGACCCGGTGTGGACCAGACGCTTTCGCCCAGGGCATCGGTGGAGGCCTCGATGTCGTCGTAGAGCGCGGCACCGTCGGCGGTGAGTCGATGCCCGCTGTCGGTGCGCTCGGCGAGTCCGCGTCCGACGAGCCGATCGATCGACGCCTCCCAGTCGGCGTCTGTCCAGCCACGCGTCAGCAGGGTCATTTTCTTCCCGAGGGTGCGACGTCGGATCGTCGGGTCGAGCAGGTCCGCTTCGTGGAACGCGGCCGCATCGATACCGTCGAGTCCGTGCGTCACGAGGACCGCGATGTGGTTGTCACCCCGCCACTCCCGCAGGATCGCAATGTTGTGCCACAGCGCCATGTGCGGCGTGTCCGGCACCGACGCGGCGGCCCATGCGGCGGCCAGGGACCGGCCGCCCATCGGCAGTGTCGCGGCCACGTCGGCGTAGTGCTGTGCCAACTCGGCGATCGTCGGATCATCGACTCGCTCACCGAGAATGTCGCGCAACTGTTCGTCGAGCATCTGCTCGCGCCGTGCGGCCACCCGTTCCAGCCCATGGGCGCGGGCCTTCTCCCAGGCGTCGACGATGAGGCCGGGGGAAAAGTTGTAGAAGGTGGAGATCACCACCGATGGGCTGCAGTCACCCAGGGGAGCCCCGCGTGCCCCGACGTAGAACCCGTACGGGTCCAGTCCGGTGTCCGACTGTGCGGCACCGAGACCCGGATTGAAGTACGCGAGGACGTGAAAGGGTTCGAGGCTTTCGTAGGCGGTACGGGCTGAGTTCAGGGGACCGGACATGCGTCCTACATTTCCTGCTCCGTCAACTCACTGTCAATGCCCGGCCAACGCCGACGCTCAGGGCTACAGTTCCCTCGTGAACGAAGGTGATCCATGACCGACGAGGGATCCGGACCTCGACGCCTCCGAGATCACCGAATTCTCGGGTCCGCTGCTGGCCGCCGGGCTGATCATCGCGGTCGTCGGGCTCCTTCCGCTGGTCGGGGTCCGGGTGAGTGGTGCCGACGGGGACTCGGTCTTCGGGCCACTCGTCGGATCGTTCGCATTGGCCGCGGTCTGCACCACGGCCATCGCCTGGCTGCTGGCGATCATCCTGGCGGGTGTCGCCATGCTGGTGATCTACGACGTCGGCGCGCGGGTCGCGAGTGCCAATACCGAGCAGGCTGTTCGTGCGTCATTCCAACGCGTTTCGGACATGACCTCGTCGGTGACGCTGGTTGCCTTCATCTCCGGCCTCGTCTCGCTGGCGATCGGACTGCCCGGCATCCATTCGTCCGACGACGAGAGTTCGGTGCTCGAACAACTGCTGTCCGCGCAGGTCGCCTGTCTGCTCCTGGCATTGGTGCTGGGTTTCGCGGCCGAGGCGGTCCGGACCGCGGCGGAGATCCTCGGTTCGTAGGTACGCGTCCTCACCTGGCTGGGTGCGCTGGTCACCACGCTCGCGGCCTTCTACCTCGCGGCGGCGGCCGGCCCCTTCGAACCGACGGCGCTGACCCAGAACCTCCTGACGCAGTGGTTGCCCGCCGACGTCGACGGCACACCCCGCGCCGAGGTCATCGCCGATGTCCTACCGTCGTCAGCGCGTGCCATCTCGGCTGCCGCCATCGCGCCGTTCGTCGTCGCGGTATGGACGGTGACGGCGTGGCGAACCGGCGACCTGAAGAAGTTGCATCACGCCATTCACGATCAGCGCGTCGACTCCGACGGTGATGACGCAGGCGAGGATCCGGGCCTGGCCGTGTAGGTCGACAAGCCGTCGAGATTGCCGCGCACATGGTTGTCACTGCCGTGGTTGTCGCTGCCCTGGTTGTCACCGTCGTAGTTGTCGACGCCTGGGTCGGTGTTGTGACCATGGTGACCCTCGTCTCCGTCGTCGAGATCTCGCGGCGCGTCGTCGTCGAAGTCGAACGAGCCGTCGAGATCCTCGCGGCCACGCCGCCAGCCACCCTTCTGGGGCGGCGCCTCCCCGAAGTGGTCGGGATCGCCGGAGCCGTAGATCGCGACGAGTACCGCACCGATGACCGCCCCGATGAAGCCGATGATCGCCAACCAGCCCAGCCCCGGCTTGGCGGTGTCACCGAGGAACACGACGCCGACGAGGCTCGGCCCGGCCGTCTCACCGACGACCAGAACGGCGGTCACCCCGTTGACCGCGCCGAGTTGCAGGGCCACCGTCTGGATGAAGAAGCCTGCGGCGCCGGCTACTGCGATGGTCCAGGCGGCCGGGTCCAACAGCAGGGCCCTGGGGTCGAACGGATCGACGCCGTCGAGGACGCGGACCGCGATCGCGATGATGCCGAACAGGAGTCCCGCTGCGGCTCCGCCGACGATCGCCGCGTGTTTGCCGAGCCCGTACACCGCTGCAAGAGCTGCCGCCGACAGCAGCGCGGTGGCCACGAACAGTCCCCGGTGGAAGGCGACGTTGTCACCGGAGCCGGTGTGATGCGCCGACGACACGCCCAGCAGGCACAGCGAGAGCACCACGGTCCAGATGGCGATCCAGTCCCGGGTGTGCAGGGCGATGTTGAGCATGATGGTGCCGAGCAGCGCGGTCACCACGAGGTTGGCGGACACGATGGTCTGGGACAGGAACAGCGGCAGATAGCGTGCCGCGATGGCGCCGCCGGCGAAACCGACGATCACCATCATCGTGCCCAGGATGAAGGCAGGATCGACGAAGGTCGACATCGTCGACCGCAGCGTCGGGCCGCCGACGGCATTGGTTGTGGTGGCCTCGGATTCCTCGCGCTCGGTCTGGGCTACGCGCCGGGCCCCGAGCGCACGCAACACCGTCGACATGCCGTACGCCACAGCAGCGAGGCTGGCGGCGATCACGCCGATGACGAACATCCCACACACCTTTCGAGAGCAGGCGGTACCAGAACTAGCTGGTCAAAGCCCTATCACGCGACGACGACGCATCGCATGCCGCTTCGTACATACATCGGGACCCCCGCCGATACCCGCAAACCTGAACGCCGGCTGAGTGAATGCTATTCCCGGTCATGATGTGACCGACTCGGCGACCCCGTCGAATTCATCGCTGTCGGCGTCGGCCTACACTCGCTCGGGTGAGCAGATCAGAACGCAGACATGTGCTGATCACGTTCGGCCGATCCTTCCTGACGCTGAATCTCGCGCGACTGATGTCGGCGGCCGGTCACCGCGTGACCATTGTGGACAGCATCCCGATCGGTGTCACCCGGTTTTCGCGCGCCGCGGACGCGTTCTACACCGTGCCACCGCCGAAGTTCGAGCCCGTCGCCTACTGCCGACGACTCGTGGAGATCGTCACCGAGGACGACGTCGACATGGTGATCCCGATTCATGAGGAAACCGACATCCTGTCGATGCTCTCCGGTTTGTTCCCTGAATCCTGCGAACTCTTCCTCTCCGCCTTCGACGTCGAGAATCAGCTCCATCAGAAGTACGAGTTTCAGCAGTTACTCACCGAAAAGGGTATTCCCACACTGGATTTCGCGGAGATCGCATCACCCGCGGATATCGCCTCGCTTCGCTTCACCACTCCGTTCGCGATCAAGCAGGTCTACTCGCGGGGTTCGCAGAAGGTGCACAAGGTTTATCCGGGTGATGACCTGAGTTGGCTGGAGTTCGACGACAATCCGTGGTTCGCGCAGCAGTGGGCGTCCGGCGACAAGTACTGCACCTATTCGATCTGCCGTGACGGCGAGATCTTCGCCCACGCCACCTATCCGGTGGGGTACGCGATCGACGGGAGTTCTTGTCTGCGTTTCCAATCCGTCGATCATCCGGGCATCCTCCGCTGGGTCACCGATCTCGTCGCGGACATCGGTTTCACCGGGCAGATCGGCTTCGACTTCTTCGACGACCCGGAGCGGGGCCTCGTGAGCATCGAGTGCAATCCGCGTGCCACCAGCGGCATCATGATGTTCGACACCGACGACCACATCGACCGCGCATTCTTCGGGACGAACACCGAATTGATCACACCCAAACCCGACGTCGATCGGATGATCGGGTTGGGCATGCTGCTCTACGGGTGGCGCCGGGATTCGTTGAACGGCCGCACGCTGCGTGAGTTCTCCCGGGACTTCCGTCACTCCGACGACGTCATCGGGGATTCGACGGACCGAAAGCCGTTGGCGCTGTTACCGATCGCCTACGCCGGCATCCTGCGCAGTTGTTTACGCTACCGAGTGGGTCTTGCCGAGGGTTTCATGCATGATCACGAGTGGGACGGGCATCGCGTCGACGTCGGGCCGTGATCAGTCCTCGACCCGGGCTCGTCTGCCCCGCACGTACACCTCGCTGATCGCAGGTTGACGCAATGCCATCAGCAAGGTGAACACCGTCTGCTCGAGTGCGGTTGCCGGGTCGTCGGAGCGGATTCCGTTGTCCATCAATCGTTTCATCGGCGGCCAGCGGTCGGGTTCGATCACCAGGAAGTCCGCCTCTTTGCCGACGTCGAAGTTGCCGAAGCGGTCCTCCATGTCGAGAGCGCGCGCGCCGGCGAGCGTTCCGGTGAACAGTAGTTCGGCCGGATGGATCGACACACCCTCGTCCCCGGGTTCGGAAATGTGCACTTTGAATGCATTCGCCAGCACCCGCGAGATCAGCCACTCGTCGCCGGCGCCGACATCGGTACCCGCGGCAACGGTGACGCCGGAACCGATGGTCCGCAGCCACGGCATCGTTCCCGACCCGAGGAACTGTTGGGATATCGGGCAATGCGAGATGGAGGTCCCGGTCTCGGCCATGCGCGCCAACTCGGCGTCGGTGCAGTGCACCGCATGCGCCATGATCGTGCGGCGTCCCAGCAGGCTCGGCCCTCCGGTCGACGACCCGGGCAGGAACTTGCCGTCGTAGGTGTCGAGGTAGGAGTCGACCTCGAAGATCTGTTTGACGACGTCGATCTCGCCGGTTCCCGGCCGGTTGTTCTCGTTCAGATGCGAGTGGACGTAGACTCCGCACGCCGCGACGTCGGCGTAGAGCTCACCGAGCGCGCGCAGGGTCTGCGTGGTGACCGACAGGGTGAACCGCGGGACCAGTGCGACATGGAGCAGTGAGGTGGCCGGATCCCCGGTGTCGGCGCCGTGCCACCGTTCGATCTCCTCTGTGGTCAGCCGTAGTGCTTCGTTCTCCGAGGTGATCAATGCGGACGCCGTCTCCGGTCCGACGGTCTGGATGCCGCGTCCGCTGACGATGCGCAGCCCCGCGGCAACGGTCTCGGTGAACAACGCGTCCTGGGCCACCGGGAACGCGGAACCGAACACCATCGCAGCCGTCGTGCCCGCGGCGATGCGGTGAATGGTGAAGTCGCGAGCGATCTTTCGGGCGAAAGCGGGATCCGCGAGCCGGGCTTCGGCGGGAAATATGCAGGTGTCGAGCCACTCGAGGAGTTGCCCGCCGCCATAGGCGGAGAGGGAGTAGGTTTGCGGGAAGTGGATATGGGTGTCCACGAAACCCGGGATCAGGTAGGCGTCGGGGTGATCGACGACGGTGGCCGGCGGCTCGAACTCGGGGAGATCCCGTCGATCGCCGCAGAACACGATGACACCCGCGTCGTCGTAGGCAAGGGCGCCGTCGGGCAGCGACACGAGCGCGTCGCTCGCGCCGCCGACGTCCGGGGCACCGGCGATGTGGATGACATGGCCCAGATGAACGGTGGTCACCCACCCCACACAAGCACAGGATGGGCGTTACGGCGCGGCGAGCGCGGGCTGGTCGTGACGGTGGTCGAGGACGACGTCGACCGCAGACGGCGGGTCAGGCGAAACGCGCGGCGACCCGCGCCGCCGCGTCCAACTGTCCAATATCCGACGACGTGGGGATGAGCACGACCTCGTCCGTGCCGATCTCGGCGAAACCGGTGAGAACCTCGACGAGTTCGTCCTCGCTGCCTGACCATCCGGTGGTCGGTGCCATCGCGTCGACGAGGTCGGCGGGCAGCCAGTTCATGTAGTGCCGAAGGTGGCGGTGGATCTGTGTGCGGGCGGGTGCCGAGTCGCCGATGGCGTACCAGAACGACGTCGACAGGTGTGGCGTTGCTCGGTGGGCCCGCGTCCACGCGTCTCGCGCGACGTCGAAGAGTTCGGCCTGCCGCGCGAGATCCAGATCGAGCGTGACGCCGCACAATCCGTCCGCCCATCGGGCCGCACTGCGGATCGTCCGCGGACCGATGCTCCCGATCAACAGGGGAGGACCACCGGGTTGTACCGGTGCCGGCCCCACAGGGAGCACGGAGTCGACGAGTTTGTGGCCGGCCCAGATCGAGCGCATCGTGTCGACACGTTCGATGAGTCCGGCAATCGTCTGCGTGGCGGTGTCCGCTCCAGCGGATGCGTAGTCCTCGGCGCGGCCGCCGATGCCGACGCCCACCGATAAGCGGCCGCCGGACAGCACGTCGCCGGTCGCCAGGGCTTTGGCGAGCATCGTCGGATCGTGTAATTGCGGCACGACGACGGTCGTCACCAACCGCACGCGCTCGGTCCATGCTGCGACCGCACCGAGCAGCGTCGTCGAATCGGGGTTGCCGAACGCGACGCGTTCACCCCAGCACAACGAGGAAAACGGACCGGTATCAATGGCTTTGGACCAGGTCCGCAGCACGCCGAGATCGACGTCGGGTTCCATCACCGGCAAGGTCATTCCGATCCGCACGGCCACGATCCTAAAGGTGATCGCGCCGGCAGCACAGGCCCACTTCCTGCTGCCGGGCAAGCGATTCACGACTCTCGGACAAGATTGGGTACCGATCCGGCGACCTTCTGTTGCCGTTTGCCCACCAAGCGACCTCAGCGGTAATAGCATCCGAACTGGTGGAATCCACGAAGGAGAACCATGTCTGCTAAGAATGCAGCCGAAATCGTCGAGAGTGTGGGCGGCGCCGGCAACATCGAAAGCCTTACTCACTGCGCCACGCGGTTGAGATTCCAGTTATCCGACAATTCCGGCATCGACAAAGCGAAGGTCGAGGGGATCGACGGAGTGCTCGGCGCCGTTTCTCAGAGTGGCAACCGCTATCAGGTCGTCATCGGCGGCGGCGTGCAAGACGTCTACAACGACATCATGGCGCTGCCCGTGATGGCCGGCGGTGGAGCGAAGCCGCCCACCGATGCGGCGTCGATCAAGGCCGCCGAGCGTGCCAAGGGTCCGCGCGGCAAGAACGCCTGGCTCGACTCGCTGTTCGAGTACCTGTCCGACTCGTTCCGCCCGATCCTCGGTGCCCTGCTCGGCGCGTCGCTGTTCATCACGTTCATGTCGTTGATGGCGACCCTGGACGTCATCCCGTCGTGGAACACGCCGGGCGTGACGCTGGAGCCGTCGTGGGCGTTCATCAACCTGTGCTGGCAGTGTGTGTTCGTCTTCCTGCCGTTGATGATCGCCTACAATGCCTCGAAGAAACTCGGGGCCGACCCCTGGGTGGGCTTCGCGATCATGGCGGTCCTGATGCTCCCGGGATATACCGCCCTCGCCGACGCCCCGGGCGTCAACAAGGGCACCGTCGCCGGGTTCGACGTGAGCACGATCGATATCTTCGGAATCCCGTTGACGCTCAACGACTACAGCAGTCAGGTGTTCCCGCCGTTGCTGATGGCCGCAGTCCTCGGGCCGCTGTACAAGTACCTGAAGAAACTGATCCCCGAGAACGTCCATCTGATCTTCGTGCCGTTCTTCGCGATGTTGATCATGATCCCGTTGACGGCCTTCATCATCGGACCGATCGGCGTCTACGTGGGTGCCGGTCTCGGCGATGTACTCAAGTCGATCAACGACTTCTCGCCATTCATCTTCGCGATCGTCATTCCATTGGCGTATCCGTTCATGGTGCCGTTGGGTCTGCACTGGCCGATCAACGCGATCATGCTGATCAACATCCAGACCTTGGGCTATGACTTCATCCAGGGCCCCATGGGCGCGTGGAACTTCGCCTGCTTCGGCGCCACCGCGGGTGTCCTGCTGATCGCCTGGCGGGAGCGTGATTCGCAGATGAGACAGACGGCGACCGGCGCGCTCGCGGCCGGTCTGCTCGGCGGTATCTCCGAGCCGTCTCTCTACGGCATCCATCTGAGATTCAAACGAATCTATCCACGAATGTTGGTCGGCTGCTTCATCGGTGGCCTCATCATCGGCATCGGCGGCGGCGTCACGACCAATGCGTTCGTGTTCACCTCACTGCTGACGATTCCCGCGTTCGACAACGTCTTCCTGTACATGATCGCCGTGGCCGCGGCGTTCTTCACGGCGATGATCCTGGTGGTGCTGTCCGGCTACCGCACGCCGGAGCAGCAGGCCGAGTTCGAGGCCGAACGCGCCGCCGCGGCGGCGGCGGGTACCACGCCGGAGGTTCTCGATCTCGACGGCGATCAGCAGATCCCGGGTGCCCCCGGCGGCGCAGGTGTGGGATCGGGTGCCGGAGCCGCCACGGCGGTGGCAGCACCCGCTGCGGCCGCGACCGCCACCGCGACGGCCGCCGACACGGCAGCCCCTGCGGCGGGAAGTGGGGTGATCACCCAGATCGCCGCACCGCTCGACGGCACGGTGCTACCCCTGTCCGATGTCCCCGATCCGGTGTTTGCCGGCGGGACGATGGGCGGAGGTGTCGCGATCGATCCGTCGGGCGAGACGGTGTTCGCCCCGGCCAAGGGCATGGTGGTGGCCGCTCAGCCGACCGGACATGCCTTCGGGTTGGTCCTCGACGGTGGCATCGAGTTACTCATCCACGTCGGCATCGACACCGTGCAGATGAACGGCGACGGCTTCGACGTTTTCGTCAAGGCCGGTCAGAAGGTGGAGGCGGGCACGCCGCTCGTCACCTTCGACCGCGCCAAGATCGAGGCGGCGGGCTACTCGCCGATCACCCCGGTGGTCATCATGAACACCAAGAAGTTCGCGTCGGTCACCAAGATCGCCGACGGCGCGGTGGAGTTCGGCACGCCGGTCATCGCCGTGGAGGCAAAGGCCAAGCCGTAATCGCCAGACGCCTGCTTTCGCGGACGTCTGATCACCTCGTGGCGCCGACCCGTGTACTCGCGGGTCGGCGCTACGTTGTTGTGGAGGCGGTTGTTGTGGAGGCGGTTGTTGTGGAGGCGGTTACCAGCCGTCTGATACCGCAAGGCGGTATCGCCGACCCCGCCCTCCAGGTACCCGCTGACTGGGACCTGGTGTGGGACAGAGAAGTTCCTCGCAACGGCGAGGATGTGGAGGTGCTGCGCTGGCAGCCGACCGCCGAGCGGGATCTCGGCGGAGAAGTGGTCTCCGTGGCGCGGTGCGGACGGTCGGGATGAGGTCATCGAGGTCTGCTGGGCGAAGTTCGCGCACCGCAACGGCACCTACAACTGGGTCACCGTCGGCCCCGGCGGCTCGATCGTGGAGATCGAGCGCGAGGCCCAGTGGGATTACCGTGCCGGACGCCGCGCCACCGAACAGTGGGATCACGACGGGTGGATCGCGGCGCGTGAAGGGTTGGGCCCGCAGTTGGCGCCGCCGAATGCGATCGCCTGACCGCACCGAACCGAGAATCCCGACCACGCCGGAGCGAGCCCGTCCAGCCACCTCGCGGGCCGCTCCGACGTCCCTTTGTCCGATTCGATTGCATGCCTCGTCGGGCGTAATCTTGGCCGAGTTACTTAGCGAGTCGAAATATTTCTGACCTAAGTAAGCCTGGGGCGAGCACCGTCCGGGCCAGGGAGCCTCGCGTCGCGGCGGCCGTTCACGGAGGGTGTCATCCATGTCCACCTCAGTCACCGCATCATCGGGCGGCACGCGCCAGCGGTCGCTCGATCAACTCGGACCCCGCTACAAGTGGGTCGCACTGTCGAACACGACGCTCGGCATGCTCATCGCCACGATCAATTCGTCGATCGTGCTCATCGCGCTGCCCGACATCTTCAAGGGGATCGGCGTCAACCCGCTGGATCCGTCCAACACCAGCTACCTCCTGTGGCTGATGATGGGCTTCCTCGTCGTCACGGCGGTCCTGGTCGTCTCGTTCGGTCGCCTCGGCGATATGTACGGCCGCGCGCGCATGTACAACATGGGCTTCGCGATCTTCACCGTGTCGTCGATTTTTCTGGCGATCACCTGGTTCGACGGCACCGAAGCGGCCATCTGGCTGATCTTCTGGCGCATCGTCCAGGGCGTCGGCGGCGCGTTCCTGATGGCGAACAGTTCGGCGATCCTCACCGACGCGTTCCCGGCCGATCAGCGTGGACTCGCGATGGGCATCAACGGTGTGGCGGCCATCGCCGGCTCCTTCCTTGGCCTCCTGATCGGTGGCTTGTTGGCGCCCATCCAGTGGCACTACATCTTCCTGGTGTCGGTCCCGTTCGGCCTGCTCGGTACCGTCTGGGCCTACCTCAAGTTGCACGACGTGGGTGAACGACGACCCGCTCGGATGGACTGGTGGGGCAACCTGACGTTCGCGATCGGCCTGGTCGCGATCCTGGTGGGTATCACCTACGGCATCCAGCCCTACGGCACGTCGAACATGGGTTGGGGCAACCCGTGGGTGCTGACCGCCCTCATCGGTGGCGGGCTGCTGCTCGCGGTGTTCATGGTCGTCGAGACCCGGGTGCCCAGTCCGCTGTTCGAACTCTCCCTGTTCCGCAACCGGTCCTTTGCCTTCGGTAATGCCGCCAACTTCATGGCCTCCATCGGGCGCGGCGGTCTGCAGTTCATCCTGATCATCTGGTTGCAGGGCATCTGGCTGCCGCAGCACGGTTACGACTATTCGCAGACACCACTGTGGGCGGGCATCTACATGCTGCCGATGACGGTGGGTTTCCTGATCGTCGCGCCGGTCTCCGGAGCGCTGAGCGACCGGCTCGGGACCCGCTGGTTCACCACGCTCGGCATGTTGATCACGGCGGGCAGTTTCGTGGGACTCATCGCGATCCCCGTCGACTTCGCCTATCCGGTATTCGCAACGATCCTGCTGATCAACGGAATCGGCATGGGGCTCTTCGCATCTCCGAACCGCGCGGAGGTGATGAACTCGTTGCCAATCACCTCTCGCGGGTCCGGCGCCGGGATGATGACGACCTTCCAGAACGCCTCGATGGTGCTGTCCATCGGACTGTTCTTCTCGTTGATGATCGCCGGGCTCAGCGAGAATCTGCCCACCGCCATGTACGACGGATTGTCGGCTGCGGGGATGAATCACGACGCCGCGCACGGCATCGCCTCGCTGCCGACGGTCGGCATCCTGTTCGCCGCGTTCCTGGGCTATAACCCGATTCAGCAGGTCGGCGGTCAGGCGTTGGCCGGGATGCCGCAGCAGAGCATCGATCACCTCACCGGGCTCGAATTCTTCCCCCACCTGATCTCCGATCCGTTCGCCGACGGCCTCAGCGCGGCGTTCACCTTCGCCCTGATCTGCTGTGTCATCGGCGCGATCTGCTCGCTGTTCACCGGCGGCCGCAAGTCCGTCGAGGAGCGGCTCTCGACTCCGCGGGAGACCGTGGGTCAGGAGCTCGCGGCCGTCGCCGCCGACGCCGGGGTCGGGACACCCGCGGAACTGGTCGACGAGTCGCCGAGCCGCTCGCGCTAGGTCACCTGCCGACGCGGCGTCGTCGAATCCCTCCGTAGATCCCGCGTCCCACGATCCAGGGCATGAGCACCGCATCGACGACGCGGGCGGGTATCCGATACGCGCGGCCGTCGGGTGCGAAGACCTGGAGTCCGTCGGGTTGCGGACCGATGACCGAGCCCCAACGCGTGGAGCGAGGCCGAAACGACCCCGACGATCCGCCATCGAGGTACGCGCGAATGTTGCGCGCCACCAACCGATCTGCACGGTTGCGGGCCGAACTGCGCAACGGGTCGGTCGCCGCGATGTCGCCGACGGCAAACATCCACGGGTGCCCGGGAATCGTCAGGTCGGGGTCGACGCGGACGAAGCCGTCGTCGGTGAGGAGTCCGCGCGGTAACCACTCCGAGTTGGGCGTGACCGCACCGATCGTCCAGAGCACGACGTCCGCGGTCTCTGCCGGCTGCCCCGTTTCCCACTGCACCGGCCGACCGGAGGTGTCCAGCCCCGGGCGATCGGCTTCGGCCGCGATCCGGGCGCGGTATCCCGCGTGAACGTGGACCCCCAACTGCCCGAGGCGCGCCGATAACGTCTGCCACACGCGTGCATGGTGATGGCGCAACGGACGCTCACCGGGGTGATAGAGGTCGACGTGCTTGTCCGGCCACTGCCCGGCGATGTTGGCCGCCGCACCGACGGCACTGGCTCCGCCACCGAGCACCATCACCCGGTCCGCGTCGGCCACCGCCTGATGCGCTGCCGCGAGCGCGGCATCCACCTCGGCGGCGCTCCGGATCGTCGGGGTCCGCCAGAATCCGTTTCGGACACCGGTGGCGATGACGAGCACGTCACAGGTCTCGCGGGTCGACGATCCGTCCGACGCCCGGATCTCGACGCTCCGGTCGTCGAGATCAACCGACACCGCCTGCCCGGACACGATGCGCACACCTCGGAGTCGTCGATAACTCTCGAACGGCACCCAGTAGTCCGTCGACCATCGTTGTGGACGAGCCAGCCGCATGCCGAGTTCCTGACCACTCAGCAGGCCGGGGGTCGTCGCAACCCCGACGACCTGGTAGCGCCGGGCGAGGTGCGACGCGGTGAGAACCCCGGTGTCGCCCATGCCCACGACGAGGATCCGCGGCTTGCTCATCGCGGCGGCCATGGAACCAGCGCCGATATGCCCCTGGTCTGTTCGTCGTAGTCGGGGCGACGCTCTCGGCTGCGTTGCTCCATCCACGGGATGCTGGCCCCGAGGAACATCGCCAGCATCACCACGGCCCCGGCGAACAGCCACCACGCGTCCGACGGGGAGGCGGCCACGCCGAACAGGGCCAGTGAGATCCAGAACCCGAGTTCACCGAAGTAGTTCGGGTGACGTGACCACGCCCAGACGCCCCGCACCATGACCTGTCCCGGATGGTCGATGCGGAATGTCCGCATCTGCCGATCGGCCACCGCCTCCAGCGCCACCGCGGCCAGGCCGACCACACCCGCGATCACGGTGAGCCAGACCCATCCCGGGCCGGGAGTGGTGAGCGCGATGTACACCGGCACCATGCCCAGGAACACCTGGAGCGTCGGGATCACGTGGATCGCGAACAGATCGGCGAGGATCGCTGCCCTGCCTGCATTGGACCGGATCATCTCGTACCGCCAGTCCTCGTGGTCGAGTCCCGGGAATCCGACGAGCCAGTTCGATGTGAGGCGAATCGACCACTCCGCCACGACGATTGCGATCAGAACCGCACGGAACACATCGGGGTCCTCGGCGTGCAGCCACCAGTAGACGAACAGCAGCGGCGGCGCCACGCTCCAGTAGGCGTCGTAGACACTCGAATTGCGGTATGCACGACTGAATCCGAAGATCACCGCGGTGGCGATCAGGTCGGCGAGCAGGGTGTCGAGAAGCAGGGAACCGGTATCCGGACCCGCCCACAGCCACATCCACGCCACGGCGATGGCGACCAGATAGGCGACGGTGATCAACAGCAGGGATCGGGCACGGTTCACAGGCCTGATCGTGTCACCTCGATCCGGTGCGAGGGGGAACTTCGGCATCGATTAATCGGACATATCGATCAATCCCGACCCTGGTCAGGACTAGGCAATCACCTGATGTGACCCCGGGCACAGTCGCGCAGGATTGTGGGCTACAACCATCCCGACGTGAGACAGCCCCCATGAACCCATCCACCTGGACCGGACCGGAGCATCGCCGCAGCGTGCTCTGGATCGTCGCGCTGACGACGGTCGCCCTCGTCTTCGACGGCTATGACCTCGTCGTCTACGGCACGGTGCTGCCCACCCTGCTCGACGACCCGTCCCAGCTCGGACAGCTCAGCGCAGGCACGGCCGGCGCCCTCGGGTCCTACGTCCTGATCGGCGTCATGGTCGGAGCGTTCATCGCCGGCACCTTCGGTGACCGCGTGGGTCGCCGCAAGATGATCCTGGTCAACGTCTGCTGGTTCTCGATCTTCATGGCGGCGACCGCGTTCTCCACCACGCTCACCACCTTCGGTGTGCTGCGCTTTCTCACCGGCATCGGCATCGGCGGCCTCGTGGCCACCGCAGGCGCCTTGATCGCCGAGTTCGCGCCGACCAGCAAGAAGAACCTCTTCAACGCCGTCGTCTACAGCGGTGTGCCGCTCGGCGGTGTCGTGGCCGCGGTCGCCGCGATGCTGTTCGCCGACGCCATCGGCTGGCGCGGGATGTTTCTCATCGGCGCCCTCCCGATCATCACGCTGCTGCCCCTGGCCATCTGGAAGCTGCCCGAGTCGCCGCAGTGGCTCGTGTCCCGCGGACGTCTCGACGAGGCCCGCGCGATCAGTGAGCGCACCTCCATCCCGGTCGACCTGCATCCCGCCACCCCGACCGGCGCCGTCGACGACGAGAAGGTCGGCTTCCCCGCACTGGCCCGCAAGCCGCTGCTCGTGCCGACGCTGCTGCTGGGCACCATGAGCTTTGTCGGACTGCTGCTCACCTACGGCCTGAACACCTGGCTGCCACAGATCATGAAGTCCGCGGGCTTCGACGCCAAGGGTTCGCTCGCCTTTCTCCTGGTCCTCAACGGCGGCGCCATCGTCGGCGGTCTGATCGCCGCACGCCTGGCGGATCGTCGTGGGCCGCAGCGGGTCGTCGCCACCTCGTTCTGCCTCGCCACCGTCGCCCTCGTCTGCCTGACCATAAGCTTCCCGCTACCGGTGCTGCTCGCCGCGGTAGCGGTCGCCGGAACCGGCACCATCGGCACGCAGGTCCTTATCTACGGCTACGTGTCCAACTACTACCCGACCCGGGCTCGTGCCGCGGGTGTCGCGTGGTGCGCCGGCTTCGGCCGACTCGGAGGCATCTTCGGCCCGGTCATCGGGGGCGTCCTGGTCGGCGCGGGCATCTCGAGCGCCACCGCGTTCTATCTCTTCGCGGGCATCGCCCTCATCGGCGCCGCCGCCACCATGTTCGTCCCGGCGCGCAGCAAGGAAACCGATCCGACGCCGGAGCTGACGACCCCGGGACTCGTCACCAACTGACCCCCGCCGCAACAGCAACGGCCGACCAACCCACAAGGTTGGTCGGCCGTCGCGGCATTCTCTACTTCTTCAGACCCGGGTTCTCCGCGTACACCTCTTTGATGAGCGACATGTCGAAGATCTGCTCGGCCTTGATGTCGTAGCCGGCCTTCGCAAGCGCTTCGATGTTCTGGGCGATGAGCTCGTCGGTCATGGTGAGGATGCCGTTGGCCTTGGTGTCCTCGGAGACGATGAGTCCGTTCTGCGCGATCGCCTCCTTGGTCTGTTCGGCCTCGTTGAGGTCGAGATCCTTGCCGTACTTCGTGGCAGCCAGGCGTGCCGAGCCGGCCGGATCGGCGATGGCGTCGTACCAGCCGCGGATGTCGGCCTTGAGGAATGCCTTGACCTTGTCGCGCTCCTTGTCGATGGTGTCCTGACGGACGACGAGGGTTTCGGCGACCAACGGCAGGTTGAAGTCGGCGAACAGGAAGTTGGTGTTGGCAAAACCGCTCTCGGCCAACGTGATCGGCTCGTTGGTCACGTAGCTGACCCAGCCGTCGACCTCGCCGGTGGTCAGCGGCGTCGGGTCGTACTGCACGGTGATCTTCTGGACGTCGGACTCGGTCATGTTGTTGGCGGTGAGCAACGCCTTGAAGACATTCTCGTTGGACGCCTGCACGCCGATCTTCTTACCCTTCATCTCCTGCGGAGTGGCGATGGGCTTGGATTCCGACGACACGATGCAGAACGGATTCTTTTGGAACGTGGCGGCGACGGTTTTGAGTGCGGCGCCCTGCAGGATCACCGGTGCGGTCAGCTGCGGTGCGGTCATACCGATCCACACCTTGTTCGATGTCAGGCCGGTCTCCACGCCTGTGCCGGCACCGCCGCCGGTCAGCAGCTCGGGGGTGCCGAGTCCGGCTTCTTCGAAGTAGCCGTTCTCGAGTGCGAAGTACTCACCGGCGAACTCGATGTTCTTCTGCCAGGACAGCTGCACCTTGGGATTCATCGACGATGCGCCCGCGCCGCCGCCGGAATCGCTGCTGCTGCTGCACGCCGACAGCACACCCGAGACACCGAGGGCGCCCGCGGCACCGCCGGCCATCATCGAATAGCGGAGAAAGTTACGCCTGCTGATCCCTGCGCGGACGCGGGTGTCACTCATCTGTCAATCCCTTTCTGTTACTTGCTATCCCACGACGCCGGTCATCGTTGACGGGGGTCAGCGGTCAGTTCTGTTCCATACCCATCTGGTTGAGCACGATGGTCTCGATGACTCCGACGATGGCGTAGAGGACGATCGAGGCGACGGTGATCACCAGCACCGACGCCCACAGTTCGTTGTAGGCGGCGGCAGGGAGCGTCTGTTGGAGACGGGCGCCGAGGCCCTGATTGGTGCCGAGCCACTCGGCGACCGTTGCACCGATGAGGGCGCCGGGCACCGAGACCTTGGCCGCGGCGAACAGGGACGGTACCGCGGAGGGGATCGCCGAGCGGCGCAGCGCCGTCCAGCGTCCACCGCCGTAGACCTCGATGACGTCGGTGATCTGTCTCGGTGCGTTCTGTAGCCCGGTCATGATCATCACGAGTGCGGGGAAGTAGACGACGATGCCGCCCATCACGGCGACCACGGCGACACCGCGCCCCACGATCAGCGTGATCAGCGGGGTCATGGCCACCAGCGGGACCGAACGCAGCAGCATCGCGATCGGCATGAAAGTCTGTGCGGCAGGACGAGATACGACGAACAGTGCGGCGGTGAGGATGGCCGCGACCATGCCGGTGACGAAACCGATGGCCGCGTCCTTGAGGGTGATCCACAGGTTGTCCAGGATCATCGACCGCGCCTCGGCGGCACCGGCGTCGACAAACAGGTACTGGAACACCTGGACCGGAGTGCGGCCGATGATCGGACCGATGTCGGGGAAGGCGAGTAGGAACAGCCACCAGATCACCAGGATCAGAATGAAGGACATCACCATCGTGCCGAGGAATCGTGCGATGGCCCAGAGCAATCCGGAGATGTCGGCACTGTTCTCGGTGACCGGATCTCCGGTGGTCGGTGTGGTGGCAACGGCCGTGCTGGTCATGATCACGCCACCGCCTGCCCCGACGCCCAGCGGGTCGCGAACTTCGCGATCACTGCGACGATGGCGTAGCCGATGCCCGCGATCGCCCCGCAGATCAGGGCGATCGCCCAGACCTGGGGGATGTCGCCGCGCTGCTGCGCCACGATCATCGCCGGCCCGGCACCCTTGTCGGGCATGGCCAGGAACTCGCCGAGCACCGCGCCGAGCACCGCGGCGGGTGCCGCGATCTTGAAGGCTGCCAACGTGTTCGGTAGCGCGGCCACCGAGCGCACCCGCCACAGCTGGGTGATGCGTCCGCCGCCGTAGACCTTGATCAGGTCCAGGCTCGATTTGTGTGGTGAGCGCAGTCCGGACAGGGTGCCGATCATCGTCGTGAAGAACACCGAGATGGCGGCGAGGAAGACGATCATCGTCTGCACCTCGGCGAAGGCCACCTGGATGATCGGTGCGACCGCGATGATCGGTGTGCAGTAGGACAGGATCGCCAACTGGGTGGCCAGACCCTCGACCGGCGGGAACACGATCACCAGGACGGCGAGCAGCACGGCGAGGGCGTTCCCCCACAGGTAGCCGCGAATGGCGAGGGAGATCGTCTGCGAGAAGTTCTGCACGTAGAAGTCCGCCCCGGTCTCGCTGATCGTCGACAGCACCGCGCCGGGCGTCGGGATCGTGCCGGAAAACCACTGCAGCGCACCGGCGATCCACCACACGGCGATCAGGCCGACGATGCCGATAACGCCTGCGAGCCACCGATCTGCGCCCATCTTGCCCACCGCGAAGCCGCGTGCCGCGGTCATTCCCCCGGTCGTCATCAGTGCGCGGCAGGTGTGTCTGCGGCCGTGGCGTTGCCGTCTTTGTTGCCGAACAACAGACCCGACAGGTGATCGTGGATCGCGTGGAACTCCGGCGTGCGCATCATCTCCGGCACGCGGGGCCGGGGTAGATCGATGGTGACGTTCTCGATGACCCGGCCCGGCCGGGGGCTCATCACGGCGACGATGTCGGAGAGGAAGATCGCCTCGGCGATGCCGTGGGTGACCATCAACGTGGTGGCCGGCTTCTCGGTCCAGATGCGCAGCAACTCGATGTTGAGGCGCTGACGCGTCATATCGTCGAGCGCACCGAACGGTTCGTCGAGAAGCAGCGCCGTCGGCCGGACGACCAGCGCGCGGGCGATCGACACACGCTGACGCATGCCGCCGGAGAGCACCGCCGGTTTGGCCTTCTCGAAACCCTTGAGGCCGACGAGTTCGATGAGGTCGTGAACAAGATCGTCGTCGGCCGGCATCCGACCCACCTGCAGTGGCAACTTGATGTTCGATTCCACCGAACGCCACGGCAGCAACGCCGAATCCTGGAAGGCGATCCCGAGTTCATGATTGCGCTGCAGATCCTCGGGTGACTGACCGTTCATGAGAGCTGTTCCGGCGCTGGGGGATTCGAGGCCGGCGAGGATACGCAACACCGTCGACTTGCCACAGCCGGAGGGGCCGAGCAGTGACAGGAATGCTCCCTCGGAGGTCTGCAACGACACATCCTGCAGCGCGGTGACCGTCTTGGTTCCGCGAACACCCCGGGTGGTGAAGGTCTTGGTGAGGCCCGAGATGTCGATACCGGTACCCAGCGGACGGGCGGTCGCGGGGGTGGCCGGTCCGGTGGTCGTCGCTTCCGTCACCGTGCTCGGTACCCGATGGTTCCGGCGCAGGGCGTGGCTGACAGAACAGGGGTCATGCGTCAGCACGATAGGAGGCCGATGTTGCCCTCGGATTAACGATACGTAACCCCCGACTCGGTGAGTTCGGCGCTCCGCTCCGAACGGGGTCGGCGAACTGTGCCCGTGCACGCTCGGCGACGGCTCCTCGCCGCCGTCGTCGTCTACCAGGACGTGTCGGCACCTATTCAGCGGGGCGTCGCGCCCGGAGAACCCCGTGGGTGACCAGACCGACGACCAACGCCCAGAACGCACCGCTGATTCCCCAGAAGGTGACGCCGGCCGCGGCGGTCACAAAGGTCAGCGCCGCCGCCACCCGGTACTCCTCGTGTGTGAAGGCGCCGAGTAGCGCATTGGCGAACGTTGCCAGGAGGGCCAGTCCCGCAACGGCTTCCAGTAGTCCTTCGGGCGCGATGGCGGTGATCGTCACCAGCACGCCCGACAAGACCGCCAGGATGAGGTAGCAGATGCCGCCGGACACTCCGGCGATCCAGCGCCGCGAGCGGTCCGCGCCTGCCTCGTCGCCGGCGGCCAGTGCGGCCGAGAGAGCGGCCAGATTGATCGCGTGGCCGCCGAACGGCGCCCCGATCACCGTCCCCGCACCGGTAACGAACATCGATGCCCGCCAGGGTGTTTCGTATCCGAATGACTTCAGCACCGCGACACCGGGGACATTCTGGGAGGCCATTGTGACGATGTAGAGCGGAATGGCGATCCCGATGACGGCCGCCGGATCGAAGGATGGTGTCGTCCACGTCAGCTGTGGCCACCACTGCGCCCCACCGAGGTGGACGTCGTGCGCGGCAAGCCAGATGCCGATGACGATCAGCGCGGTCACCAACGCCAACGGCAACGCCCATCGGGTGAGCCAGCGCATCGCGATCAACCACACGGCGAGGATCGGAATCGTCAGGCCCGGTTGTGCCGCCAGTGATCTCATCGGCGCCAGACACAGGACGAGCAGCACGCCGGCGAGCATGGCCTGCGCCAGCGGCGTCGGAATCCGGCCGATCAGCTCGCCGAGCGCCGGGATCAGACCGGTCGCGAGGATCAGCACACCCACGACCAGAAACGCGCCCACCGCCGCCGGCCATCCCGCGTGATAGGAGGTCCCGGCCGCGACGAGCATGGCGGCGCCCGGTGTCGACCACGCCAAGGTGATGGGTCGTCGATACCGCACGCACAGCACGATGATGCCGACCGCGAAAGTCGCCGTCAGTGCCAACAGTCCGGATGCGGCCTGCGCGGGCGTGGCACCGACCGCGCGGAGCCCGGCCACCACGACGACGAAGGACGACGTGAATCCGACGAGCGCGGTGACGATTCCGGCGGTGATGGGTTCGCCGAGACCGGAGCGGGTGGAGGTGATCACGAGAGCAGCGTAACCGAGTCGTTCTGTTTACGGAACGGCGGTGAGGGGTCATGAGAGGGAGAGTTCGGGGCATGATGGATGCGCAGCGGGCAGCATCGGTGTGGTCGCGGGAGCAGATCGTCGGACTCGGAGGTGATGGGCGATGGATGCGCAGCAGCGACGACGCGACGTCGGTCGACGGATCACCGGGATTCGCACCGAGCGTGGGCTGAGTCTGTCCGCCCTCGCGCGCGCCGCCGGCGTCGGCAAGGGGTCGCTCTCGGAGCTCGAGGCCGGCACGCGCAACCCGACCCTGGACACGCTCTACTCGGTGGCGGGTCCCCTCGGTGTCCCGCTCACCGCCCTCATCGGGGAGGACATCGGGGCAGAAGGGGACGGAGAGTTCCTGTCTGCGAGGCTGTTACACGTCGAGCATCATGCCGACGGTGGGCTCACCGAGGTGTTCTGGTTGGTGATCCGGCCGGGCGGTGTCAGTCGGTCACCGGGTCACGGACCAGGCGTCGTCGAGCATGTGCGGGTGGTGCGTGGTGAGCTTCTCGCCGGTGTCGTCGGCGCCGAACAGTCCGCGGGGGCGGGAGAGTCGGTCGAGTGGATCTCCGATGCCGCCCACAGCTACCGCAGCGACACCGGTGCCGTTGCCGTGCTGACGATCGACTCGCCGGCCTGAGTGCCGCTCGGGGCGTCGCGCCCCGCCGCCGCCAGGAGCATCGCGACGATGCGGTCGACGGCGTGGCTGTCGCGCACCCGATGATGTCGGCGTAGCCAGACGGCCCGGGTCGGCGTGGGATCGACGATCGGCACGGCGACGACGTCGTCAGGGATATCGGTGAGTGCGAGTTCGGGCACCACGGTGAGTCCGACGCCGGCCGCAACGAAGCTGATCGCGGTCGGGTAATCCTGGGTCTGCACGCCGAAGTGCGGCGTGAAACCTGCCGCGGTGCACGCATCCAGCACACGCTGCCGACATGGCCCACGGGAGAGGTCGTTATCCACCCATGAGCGCTCCCGTAGTTCGGCCAGCGCGACGTGGGTGCAGTCCGCGAGCGGCGAATCTCGGTGCACCACAGCGTAGTACGGCTCCGTGATCAGCTGTTGGCAGTCGTAGCCGCCGAGATCCGTGGTGGCGGCGTCCTCGACGTAGACCTCCAGATCGGGCCCGGCCGCGGATGCTTCGCTCAGTTCGACGAGGCGCAGATCCAAGCGCAGGTCGGGGAACTCGCGACAGATCGTGGCGACGATCGGTGGAATCCAGGCGCTGCCGGCGGAGGCGAAGTAGCTCATCTCGATGCGTCCGGCGCGGCCGTGTCGGAGATCGGTGATGATGCCGTCGACCCGGGCGACCTGATCGAAGATACCGTCGGATTCGGCGGCGAGGATGGTGCCGGCGTCGGTCGGCACGATGCCACGGCCATGGCGTTCGATCAGGACCAGCCCGGTCTCGCGCTGGAGTGCGGTGATGTGTTGGCTCACCGCCGACGACGTGTATCCGAGGGCTCGTGCCGCGCCGCTGATCGAGCCCTCGGCGACGACTGCTCGGAAGACGCGGAGGCGGTGAGTGTCGACCATACCCTGAAACTACAGTGACACTTAACGGACATCAAGAAATAGTCGCTTGTGCTTATCTGACACGCTGGCGATGCTGGGAGACATGGTCATGCACAAGCGCTCTGCCACGTACCTGCCGACGGTGGCCGCCGCGATCACCGTCGTGCTCTGGGCATCGGCATTCGTCGTCATCCGTGGCGTCGGACCGACCTTTTCGCCAGGGGTACTCGCCTTCCTCCGGATGTTCGTCGGGGTCATCGCGTTGACCGTCGTCGTGCTGATCTCCCGGCGGACGGGGAATCGAACCGGTCGTCGCATCCGACCCCCATCGGATGATGGGAATCCACCGGTAGACCGCCCGCGGCCCTGGTTTCCGCGCGGCCGCGCGCTGTGGCTCGTCCTCGCCTACGGCGCCCTGTGGTTCGGCGGCTACACCATCGTGCTGAACTGGGCCGAGCAGCATCTCGACGCCGGGACCGCCGCACTGTTGGTGAACATCGCGCCGATCCTGGTAGCGATTGCCGCGGGAGTTTTTCTGGGCGAAGGCTTTTCGCGGTCGCTGACGATCGGAATCCTGATCTCCTTCACCGGTGTCGTGCTGATCACCGTCGGCGGCAGTGGCGCACACGCCGACCGCCTCGGTATCGCGCTCGGCGTGCTCGCCGCGGTCCTCTACGCCGCAGGCGTGCTGCTGCAGAAGGTGGCTCTGCGCACCGTCGACGCGGTGACGGCCACGTGGCTCGGGGCGATCGCCGGCCTGATCACGACGCTGCCCTTCGCGCCCGCTGCGCTCGGTGAACTCGCCGATGCCTCGTCGTCGGCGATCATCGGCGCGATTTTCCTCGGCGTCGGCCCGACGGCCCTGGCGTTCACCACCTGGGCCTACGCGCTCGCGCGTACCGACGCCGGAGCGATGGCCGCGACGACTCTCGTCGTGCCGGCCATCGTCATCGTGATGTCCTATGTGTTCCTGGACGAGGTGCCCACCCCGCTCCGCATCGTCGGTGGCGTCCTGTGCCTGGCCGGTGTGGCGGTCGGCCGACGACTGCTGCCGGTCCGGCGTCGGGTCCACGGCCACGCGACCACCGACACCCACTCCACCGGCACCCACCCCACCGAGACTCCCGCAACCCAGAGGTCAGGGCGATTTCTGACGATCCGGGCATAACGCCCGGGCAGGCTCGGTGAGGGTGTCGTCCATCCCTCGTGGCGGTCGCCACCGGATTACGCTGACCCGGTGCCGAACACCTCCGCGTCGTCGACGTTGCGACTGCGACGCTGGCTCCTGGCCGATATCGCCCCGGAGCCCGCCGGTCTCATGGGTCCGCACGGAGTGCCGTCACATGAACACAAGACCAATCCGTGGTGGAAGGTCATGTGCCTCACCGGCGTCGACTACTTCTCGACGCTCGGCTACCAACCGGGTATCGCCGCCCTCGCCGCCGGGACGCTCGCGCCGCTCGCGACCATCGTCCTCGTCGCGCTGACCCTGTTCGGTGCGCTGCCGGTCTACCGGTATGTGGCCCGCAAGTCGCCGCACGGCGAGGGATCGATCGCCATGCTGGAGCATCTGCTGCCCAGATGGGCGGGCAAGATCTTCGTCCTGGTGCTCCTCGGCTTCGCCGCGACCGACTTCCTCATCACCATCACCCTGTCGGCCGCCGATGCGACCGCCCACTTCGTCGAGAATCCTTTTGTGCCGCACGGCTGGTCGGGGCATCCGGTCCTCATCACGCTCATTCTCATCACGCTGCTCGCAGCGGTCTTCCTGCGCGGCTTCACCGAGGCCATCACCATCGCGGTCGGATTGGTCGCGGTGTATCTGACGCTCAATCTGATCGTCATCGCGGTGGGTCTGTGGGAGATCGCGACGGCATCGCATCTCATCGTCGACTGGCGGCACGCGATGACCGCCGAGCACGGCAGCCCGTGGATGATGATCGCGATCGCATTGATCGTCTTTCCCAAACTCGCACTGGGCATGTCCGGTTTCGAGACCGGCGTGGCGGTGATGCCCCAGATCCGGGGCGCCGCCGACGACACCGAGCGCCACCCGCGCGCACGCATCGCCGGCGCCCACAAACTGCTCACCACCTCGGCGCTCATCATGAGCGTCTTCCTCATCGCCAGCAGCCTCGCCTGCACCATTCTCATCCCGGAGCGGGACTTCGAGGCGGGTGGCCCCGCCAACGGCCGTGCGCTCGCCTACCTGGCCCACGAGTACCTCGGCGCCGGGTTCGGCATCGTCTACGACGTCTCGACGATCCTCATCCTGTGGTTCGCCGGGGCGTCGGCGATGGCCGGGCTCCTCAATCTCGTCCCGCGGTATCTACCCCGCTACGGCATGGCACCGGACTGGGCGCGCGCCAGCCGTCCGCTCGTCGTGGTCTTCGCGGTGATCGCCGCGGTGGTGACGATCTACTTCCGCGCCAGCGTGGACGCCCAGGGTGCCGCGTACGCCACCGGCGTCCTGGTCCTGATGACGTCCGCGGCCACCGCCGTGACGATCTCCGTCCGCAAACGTCGATTGCGCTTGCGCACCGCCGCATTCGCCCTGATCGCCCTGGTCTTCGTCTACACGACCATCGCGAATGTCTTCGAACGACCCGAGGGTGTCCAGGTCGCGGCGTTCTTCATCGTGTTGATCCTTGTGGTCTCCTTCGCGTCCCGGGTCAACCGCTCATTCGAGTTGCGTGCCGGCGAGATCACCTTCGACGACACGGCGCGCCAGATCATCGCCGAGACCGCCGAGGGTGACGAGATCACCATCGTCACCCACGATCCGCACGATCGATCACTGTTCGAGTATCTCGAGAAGGAGTTGCAGCAGCGCGCCGACAGCCACATCCCCGACAACGACCGGATCGTGTTCCTCGAGGTCAACCTCGCCGATTTCTCCGAGTTCACCACCGATCTCCAGGTGCACGGTCGCATCCACGAGGGCGGATATCAGATCCTCTGGGTCGACGCGGCCGCTATCCCGAACACGATCGCCGCGCTGTTGATGCGGATCCGCGACGACGCCGGCCCCATCCCGAACGTCTACTTCGAGTGGAGTGAGGACAATCCGCTCACCAACCTCCTCAAGTTCCTTGTCATCGGGGAGGGCGAGGTCGCCGCGGTGACACGGGAGGTGTTGCGCCGCGCCGAGCCGGACGTCACGTTGCGGCCCCACGTGCACGTGGGTTGACGCACGGGGCAGAGTGGACCCCATGGAACTCGACGACGCCATGCGCACCACCTTCGCCGCACGACAGTTCACCGACGATCCGGTCACCGACGCCGATCTGGTCGAGATCTTCGACGTCGCGCGGTTCGCGCCGAGCGGTGGCAACCGTCAGGGCGGCCATGTCATCGTCGTGCGTGATCAGTCGACCAAGGATCGGCTGGCCGAGCTGGGCAAGCCTGGTGCACACCGGTACCTCGCCCAGCGAGCTGCCGGTGAAAAGCCGTGGAACACCATCGTTCCCACCGCACTGTCCGCCGAGGAGATCGCCGCCGCGGCCTGTGTCGATGACTTCGTCGCACCGTTGGCGGCGGCACCGGTGGTCCTCGTCGTCTCCGTGGATCTCTCGGTGGTCGCATCGCTTGACGCGAACCTGGATCGGATCGGGGTGGTCAGCGGCGCGTCGGTCTATCCGCTCGTCTGGAACATCCTGCTCGTTGCCCGGTCCCGCGGCTTCGGCGGCACCATCACGACGGTGTCGATCGCCGAGGAGCCCGCGATCCGTGACCTTCTCGGTCTGCCCGATTCCCACGCCGTCGCTGCCGTCATCCCGTTGGGTCGGCCGGTCAAGCAACTGACGAAGCTACGACGAGCCGCCGTCGAGGACTTCGTCACCGTCGGCACCTTCGACGGCCCGCCGCTGCGGAGTCGGTAACCATACCCACGGCGCCACCGGGCTAATTCATCGCGAAATAGCCTGCCGCATAGGCGACCGCCGGAGCGAGGTTCCCCAGGATCTTCTGGTTGACGTTGCCGAACGTGTCCCGCGCGGTGTGATAGTTGGGATCGAAGATCGCGCCGACCTGCCCGCCCCACTTCGCGGCCTGGGCCGATGTCTTCTTCTTGTCGGCACCGGAATCGGCTCCGCCGGAGGGGATTCCGGCCTGGGCGAATGCGTCGTAGTCGGATCGGCCGTCGAATCCGGACACCTCGGGCTTGAGGCCCTTGGCGCTCAGATAGCTGTACAGGACCTTCTCGATGTCACCGGACCCGGCGGGGCCGGGATAGGCACCGTCCAGCTTCGACGATCCATCTCCGTCGTAGACGAAGTATCCGCCGTTGTGTGATCCGATCATGTCGAAGTTGATGTAGCGCTTGATCTTTGACAACTCCGGCTTCGGCAGTGTCGTCACGTAGTGCGTGGAACCGATGAGTCCCTGCTCCTCGGCTCCCCAGAACGCGAAGCGCACCTTGTTCTTCACCGGAGCGAAGGCGGTCATGGTCTTCGCGGCCTGTAGGACGCCTGCGGTGCCGGAGCCGTTGTCGTTGATGCCCGGCCCTTCGGGCACGCCGTCGAGGTGTGCACCGAGCATGACCACCGAATCCGGCAGTCCACCATAGGTTTCGGCGATCAGGTTCCACGTCTTGGTGCGCTTCGTCGTGGCGTCTACGGCGAGTGTCAACGAGCCCGAACCCCGCACCTGCGACCCGGTCTGCTTGGTCACGGCAACAGTCGGCAGCGGATTGACGACGTCTTCGCCGAGGGTCGCGGCCAGCTCACCGTCCTCGTTGTTCACCAGCACCACGCCGCGGGCACCGGCCTTACGGGCATTGGTGACCTTGTCGCCGAAGGTGCAGATGCCGCGCTCGATCACCACGATGGACCCGCGCGCGCTCGCCGGGAAGTCGCCGACCTGGCAGCCCGGCGTCGTATCCGACGCCGCGATCTGGCTGACCGGTGCGGTGAATTCCTTCGCCGCTCCCGAGTAGCCCACGATCTCCGAGTCGATCGTTGATCCGCCCGCGGACAGTCGGTAGTCCTTCACGTCGAAGACGGTGGCGGTGAACTCCTGGCGGGTGGGGGAGTAGCCCGCCTGCCGCAGCTGGCCCTCGACATAGTCGAGGCTCTGGAGGTAGCCGGTGCTGCCCAGTGCGCGATTCCCGTTGTTGCGGTCGGCAATCGACTGCAGCGCCCGCAGGTGGGTGGAGACGTTCGCGGCTGTGACTCCCTGCGCGAGCAGGTTGCCGTAGCCCTCGGCGATCGGATTGGCCGACGCCGCGCCCGTCCCCGACACCAGGGTGGCCGCGGCAACCGCAGTCACCACTCCCGTGGCCAGTCCTGATCGCTTCTTCACGGTCGGTCGCAGCACTGAAATCCCCCATCGGTTTCCTACGTCGGTGTGTCGACCCTAACGCGCGCGGCGCGAAGATCTGCGCCAGCACACCCCCGCGGTCCGGAGCGCCGTGCCGATATCGACCGCTGACCGGCGGCGGACCGTATCGAAAACCTATCGTGAGTCATGCTCACCGAGTCATCACCCACCGAGCCTCCGACGCCGCGCGCGGCGGCTCGTGCGGAGTTGGCCCGGTGGTTGCGGACCGCGATCCGCCATGACACCCCGGGTTGCCCGCAGACGATGGTCATCTCGGCAGGTCCGGGGGCGGGTAAGACGTACACCCTGCACGCCCTGCTCGCCGATATCACCACTGCCGCGGACGCCGAGGTCACGGCGCGATTCGCCGGAGCCGACGAACTCTCCTGGCGCCGACCGTATGCGGTGGCCGCGACGTTGCTCGACGTCGAACTGCCCGCACCGATACCGGAGGAATTCGACGACGAGCTGTATGCGCGAGTCGATCACCTGTGCTCGTCCGGGCCGGTGGTGCTGGCCGTCGATGACGCTCATCACGCGGACGCGGCGACGCTGTCGCTACTCAGCCGCTTGGCCGGCGCGGCGCATGATCTGCCGCTGACCTTGCTCGTGGGACGCAGGCAGCTCCCGGTGCGCGACTCCTTGACGAGGCTGCTCGCACGACCAGGCGTCGCCGAGCAGCATCTTCCCCTGATGACCGCGGACGAGGTGCTCGCCGTCGCGCGGGAGGTGGTCGGCGCCGAGCCGGATGCCTCGGTACGGTCCGCGCTGGAGCGGGCCGGTGGTAACCCGATGGTGGCAGTCTCCCTGCTCCGGTCGATGCGGCAGGCCGGGGGACTCGTCGTCGCCGACGGAATCGTGTCGACGGTCCTGCTCGCCGACGCGGATCAGCGGGTCGCGGGGGAGCACGACGCGATTGCCGAACATCTCACTCTGCTCGATCCCGATGCGCTGGCCCTGGTCCGCGCCCTCGCGGTCTGGGGCCGGCCGGCCACGCCGGCGGCTCTCGCCCGCCTCACCGGCTCGCGCCCCGCCGCCCTCGTCGGATCGGCGCAGGCCGCCATCGACGCCGGGATTCTCGTCGCCCGCGACGACGCGACGCTCGCCTTCACCCACGACCTGTACGCCGACGTCGCCTACGCGAGACTGGCACCGCCGTTGCGCGCAGTTCTCCACCGTGCGATCGTCGAGCACCCGGACGTCGCCGACGACCATCCGTCGATCGCCCATCATCTGCTGGCCGCCGGCGCCGATCCCGCAGAGGTCGACGCCGCTGTGCGCCGCGCCGAGGGGGAGCTCGAGTTCGCTCCCGGTGTCGCCGCCGATCTGCTGGACACCGTCGCCGAGCGAGCACAGAACGCCGGTGTGCGTCCGGGTCTGCATGTCGATCTCGCGGTCGCCCTGACCCGGACGGGACAGCTCAATCGGGCGGCCGTCGTCGCGGAGGAAGGCATCGCCGCCGCCAGTGATCTGGACGAGATCGCGAACCTGCACCGCATCCTGATGTTCGCGCTGACCACCAAGGGCAAGACGGACCGTGTCCGCGAATTGATCGACCTGACGGTGCAATTCCCGATCGGCGATGACGCCGTGGAGGTACTGACCGATCTGCGGGCTTACGTCGGAATCCTCGACGGCAGTGCACCGGTGCCGCGGCAGCCACTGTTCGACACCGACGCGCAAGTGCGCTCACTGGGCGGTGTGATCGGCGAGTCGCTGCGGCGCTATCTGCGCGGCGATCTTCCTGAGGCACTCCGTCTTTCGTTGATCGCCGCTCGACGTCAAGCGGTGGAGGACGTCGCGGATCCCGGATCGGTGCCGACAAACTCGTCCGCCGAGATCTGGCCCGCACTGATCGAGCAGGCACTGCATGGTCCGCGTGCCGCAGCCGATCTGCTCGCCACCTCGACGGCCCAACGGACCCGTCGTGGCGCCGAATGGATGGCGGCGTATCACGACTTCACCCGTGGCTCCATCGAATTGGGCCTGGGGCACCTCGGTGATGCCGCCGCGGCCTGGGACACCGGACTCGACCGTGTTGCCTCCGCGGACATGGGCTGGACGTCGATGGCGATCGGTGGCCGCATTCTCGTCGACGTCCTGTGTGGCGATCTGGCGGCGGCGACGCTGCGCCTCGACGACTGGGATGCCGGCGGACTACCAGAGCAATTCGGTCTTCCCGTCGTCGGTCGCGCGCGAGCCCAACTGTTCGAGGCGTCACGGAAGCCGCGTCGTGCGTCTGCCGCTGCCGCGACGGTCTGGGACCGGGCCGTGCATCAGGGCCTCGATGTGATGCTGCCCGAGTATTCCGTGGACTGTGCGCGCATCGCGGTGCGCGCCAACGACGCAGTGTTGCTCGGCCGGATCGTTGACGGGCTGGATGCGATGCAGTTCGCGCCGTCACCGGCGATGGCACCGCTGGCTCTTCTCGGGCGCACACGTGCGGCCGCGACCCTGGGGGTCGCCGACGAATCCGAGGTACTCGACGCCGCGGTCGTGGCCGCGGACGCGATGACCTCGATCGGGCACGCGCTCGCGGCAGTTCTCGCCGCCGAGGAAGCGGCGTGCGCGGCGATGACACTGGGCGACCGCGCTACCGCGCGCGACTGGGCGCATCGCGCGTTGGCCGGCGCACATGCGATGAGTGCGCCGACGGTCGCCACCCGCATCGCGTCGCGGATGCGCGCACTCGGTTTGCGCCTGGACCCGGCGGCACTGCGGGAACGGCCTCGCTCCGGATGGGAGAGCCTGACGAGGACGGAGGTGACGGTGGCAGAGTTGGTGGCAGCGGGATTGTCGGGTGCGGAGATCGCCGATCGACTCGTCATCTCGACGCGAACCGTGCAGACACACGTGTCGCATGCGCTGACGAAACTCGAGTTGCGGACGCGGGTCGAATTGGCGGGCTACGTGGTGAGGCAGCGGCACCGCGACGCCTCGACCTGAGCGCCACGCGACATGAGTGGCACGGAAATCTCCGTCACGACACGGACGTGTGCGAGGGTGCGACGGCGCAGAGTGGAGACATCAGCGCGCCGATCCCAGGAGTAGAGCCATGACCACAGTGCCAACCCGACCCGCCCCCGTCCCGATGACGCATCACAATCACCTGGCGGGCGTGTTCGCGCCGCAGCGCGACGAGATCGACGTCTCCGACCTCGTCGTGCACGGCGATCTGCCGAGCGGGCTGGCCGGCAGCTATCTGCGCAACGGCCCCAATCCGCGCTTCGATCCGATCGGCTCGTACACCTATCCCCTCGACGGTGACGCGATGATCCACCGGATCTCCATCGGCGACGGACGTGCGTCGTACACGAACCGTTTCGTTCGCACACCCATGGTGATCACGGAAGAGGCTGCCGGACATGCCATCTGGTCGGGATTGATCGACGGGTACACCCCGCCCGCGGCGGAGGTCGGGGATGCGTTGGCGGGCACCTACCGCGAGTTGCCCGACATCAACGTCGTGTCGCATGCGGGCCGTCTGATGGCGATGGCCGAGGCGGATCAGCCCTATCTCATCGGTCCGGATGATCTGGCGACCCTCGGCCGCACCGATTGCTCCGGAGCGATGCGTGTCGGCAGTACCGCCCACCCCAAACTCGATCCGGCGACCGGTGAACTCGTGCTGTTCAATTACTCGCTCGAGGCCCCGTATCTGACCTGGTCCGTCATCGGTCCCGATGGCACGCCCACCGTGCTCCCGACGCCGGTCGACGGCCTGACCGAGCCGATGATGATCCACGACATGGCCCTCACCGGCCGCTACATCGTGCTGTTCGTCTGCCCGCTCGTCTTCGATCTCGCGGCGGCGATGACCGGCGGCTCGTTGCTTTCCTGGCGCCCCGACGACGGCACGCGGATCGCGTTGATCCCGCGCGACGGGGGCGCCGTCAGGTGGGTCACTGCGGATCCGTGCTGGGTGTGGCACTTCGCCAACGCCTTCGACGACGCCGACGGCTCGGTTACCGTCGACGTCGTCGAATGGACCTACCCCGGCGGACTCGCTGTGGAGACCGCCCCGCCGACGTCGACGCTGAGCCGGTTCGTGCTCCGCCCAACCGGTTCCCTCTCGCGAACCGTGGTGAGCGACAAGGACATCAACATGGAGTTCCCCCGGATCGACGATCGGCTGCTGACCCGCGATCATCACCGGGTGGCGACGGTGGCCAAGGGGCCGGGAGACTCCGGCGATCTCGACAGCCTCTGGTTCCACGATATGGCGCGGGGTACCGAGACCTGTTGGACACCGGGTGTCGCCATCGGCGAACCGATCTTCATTCCGAACGCCGACGGCGACCTATGGGGTGCTATCGGCACCGACCCCACCGACCTGCGATCGCAGTTCTATCTCCTCGCCGCCGATGATCCCGGCGCCGGTCCGGTCGCCACCATCGAACTCCCGCAGCGGGTTCCGGCCGGCCTGCACGGGACCTGGCTACCCGCGTCGTAGACGCGACTGCTCCCTCATTCCCGAGCCGACGACACCAACTGTGGCTGCGCCGACCGATGTCCGCGAACGCGATCGGCCAGTGCGTCGAGGCGAGCGACCTGATCGTCGGTCAGCTCGATCTCGATCGCCGCGAGATCCTCGGTGACGCGGTCGGGATACCGCGATCCCGGAATCGAGACCGCGGGCAGACCGATCCGCCGACCCTTGTCGTAGAACCAGGCCAGTGCAAGCTGTGCACCGGTGGCGTCCACCTCGCGGGCGATGGCGAGGAATTCATCGAGAATCGGCTGATTGAACGCAAGGTTGGTGGGGGTGTAGCGGGTGATCTTCAAGCGGACGTCGCCGTCGACGAGATCGTCGTAATCCAACAGTCCGGTGAGCCACTTGCGGCCTAGCGTCGAGTAGGAGACGAAGCCGACCCCGTGCTCCTTCGCGGCCGGCACGACGAACCGCTCGACGTCACGCGACACCACGCTCCACTCGGACTGGATGGCCGCGATCGGGTGGACGGAGGAGGCCCGGCGGATCTCGTCGCCGGTCGCCTCCGACAGGCCGATGTGGCGCACCTTGCCCTCGTCGATCAGCTCCGCGATCGCGCCGACCGTCTCCTCGATCGGGACCAGCGGATCCACCCGGTGCTGGTAGTACAGGTCGATGTGATCGGTGCCGAGCCGACCGAGGCTCAGCTCGACCTGCTCGCGGATGTACTCGCGGTCACCGCGGACGCCACGCTGGCCGACTCCGCCGTTGCTGACAATGCCGAACTTGGTGGCGAGTTGAACCTCGTCGCGACGGGTCTGCAGCAGTTTGCCGATCGTCGTCTCGCTGCGACCTCCGCCGTAGCCGTTCGCCGTGTCGATGAAGGTGACGCCGTTGTCGACCGCGTGATGCAGGGTCCGCAGCGCGTCGTCGTCGGTGACCGCGCCGTACACATCGGTCAGCGACATCCCGCCGAATCCGAGTGGTGACACCTTCAAGCCGTCACCGAGTTGCACGAACGCTGTCATTGAGGTTCCTTCCGAAGGTCAGACGTGCAAACGAGGTCAGCGTAGGGGTGGCCGCGTGCCGCGGCCACCGATTATGTCTCCGTGATCCTTAAGGTAGTCGCGGGATTCGGATCGGGGAATCAGGTCCCTAGACGCTGGCATGATGGCTGTGGTGAGCTTCGACGTCCCCGAACTGAGCGGTCCTCCGGCACAACGCTACGCCGACCTGGCGGACGTGGCGGCTGCGTTGGTCGCCGGTGAACCCGACCTGATCGCCAACGCCGCCAACGTGTCGTCGTTGGTCTTTCATTCTCTGCCACAACTGAATTGGGTCGGATTCTACTTCTACGACGGCACCGAACTCGTCGTCGGCCCATTCCAGGGCAAGCCCGCCTGCGTGCGCATTCCGTTGGCGCGCGGAGTCTGCGGGGCGGCCGCGCGCACCGGCGTCACCCACCGTGTCGACGACGTCCACGCCGTCGCCGATCACATCGCCTGCGATGCGGCGAGCCGCTCGGAACTCGTGGTCCCCCTCATCGTCGACGACGGGCTGATCGGCGTCTTCGATCTCGACAGCCCCGTCACCGCCCGATTCGACGACGACGATCAGGCCGGACTCGAGCGGATCGCCGCGATTGTCGTCGAGGCATCCGATGTCAGCGGGCGCGCGCGGGTACCCGGCGAACAGCGGATCGGCGGCAGCTGAGACGAGTCGGCCGTTTCGCGGCTCCCCGCGTCGTACGATCACGGTGGGTGACGACGTGAGTCGCCGCAGATCGGAGGCGTGCTGTGGGCAAGAAGAAGAGCAAGTCGAAGAAGGCGCCGGGCGCCGGGAACGCGGCGACAAAGAAAAAGGCGCAGAAGAACACGGCACACGATGATGCGGCGCCGACGGACGCTCCGCTGAAGAACAAGGAGTACCGCACCGAACTCAAGGATGTGCACGCCGAGCTGGTGGCGCTGCAGGAGTGGGTGCGCACCACCGGGGCGAAGGTGTGCGTTGTATTCGAGGGCCGCGACACCGCGGGCAAGGGTGGTGTCATCAAGGCGCTCACCGAGCGGGTCAGTCCGCGTGTGTTCCGGGTGATTGCCCTGCCCACCCCGACGGAGCGGGAGAAATCGCAGATGTATCTGCAGCGCTATGTCGCGCATCTCCCGTCGGCGGGTGAGGTCGTGATCTTCGACCGCAGTTGGTACAACCGTGCCGGTGTGGAACGGGTGATGGGTTTCTGTACCGAGGAGCAGGCGCAGCAGTTCCTCGCCGACGTCCCGGAATTCGAACGCGCGATGGTGCGCTCGGGCATCATCCTGATCAAGTATTGGCTCGAGGTCAGCGCCGATCAGCAGACCCTGCGGCTGGAGAGCAGGCTGCATGATCCGCGCAAGTACTGGAAGCTCTCGCCGATGGACGTGCAGTCCTACGGCCGCTGGGACGATTACACCAAGGCCCGCGACGACATGTTCCGCTACACCGATTCCGGTTGGGCGCCTTGGTATGTCGCGAACACCGATGACAAGAACCGCGGCCGGCTCAACGTGATCACGCATCTGCTGTCGCTGATTCCCTACACGCCCCTCGACTCCCCCGACATCACCCTGCCCAAGCGGACGATCACCATTCCCGAGGCGGTCGATCTGCCGGTGGCGCGGGTTCCCGAGAAGTACTGACACACGCCTGATGCACGCACTCGTCGTCGACGACGACCTCCGCGCCGCGGAGACGGTGCGGCGCATGCTGGTCAGCGACGGGTGGGCGGTAACGCTCGCACATGATGGCATCGACGGACTCTGGCATGCCACGGAAGGGTATTTCGATGTCATCGTCCTCGACATCATGATGCCCGGGCTCAACGGCTACGAGGTGCTGCGTCAGCTCCGCGCGCGTTCGGTGTGGACCCCGGTCCTGATGCTCACCGCCAAGGACGGAGAGTACGACGAGGCCGAGGCGCTCGATTACGGCGCCGACGATTACCTGATCAAGCCGTTCTCGCTGGTGGTGCTCAAAGCCCGGCTGCGCGCCCTGCTGCGACGTGGCGCCCCAGAACGGCCCGCGCTGCTCGCCGCCGGAGACCTGGTGCTCGATCCCGCCGAACATCAGGTCCGGCGCGGGGACACCCCGATCAGCCTGACCCCCAGGGAATTCGCCGTCCTCGAGTTCCTCATCCGGCATCGCGGCACCGTCGTGTCCAAGACAGAGATCCTGCGGTCGGTGTGGGATGAGAACTTCGACGGCGATGCCAACATCGTCGAGGTCTACATCGGTTATCTGCGCAAACGGGTCGACGCCCCGTTCGGGGTGCACTCCATCGAGACCGTCCGTGGGGCCGGCTACCGGATCGGCTGACCCGGCGCGCTGTGCACGGAAGTGTCCCGCGCCGACGAGTCGTGCGCAGGTGTGTGCCCGGCGGACTCGGCGTTCGGTGAGGCCGTGTCCTGGCTGATCGGAAGTGTCACGACGAACGTCGAGCCGTGGGTGTGTCCGGGCGGCGGTCCACCGATCCGCACCGTTCCACCATGGGCGCGCACGATCTCGTAGACGATCGAGAGGCCGAGGCCGGAGCCGCCCTGATTGCGCCGGTCGGTATCGAGGCGGGTGAATCGCTCGAAGACCCGCTCACGCTGATCCTCGGGGATGCCCGGACCGTCGTCGCCGATGATCAGCGTGGCGTGCTCGGCATCGGCGGACATGTCCATCACGATGACCGACGACGTGTGGTGGGCGGCGTTCTCGGTGAGGTTGCGCAGTGCGCGCGAGAGTTTGTCGGGATCGCCGGTGACGCGGATCGGCCGGATCGTCGGTTCCACTCGTGCCAACCCCAACGACCGCAACCGGCGTATTTCCTCGGCGACGATGTCGTCGAGGTCGACATCGATGAGCCGCAACGGAACTCCACGTTCGTCGGCCTTGGCCAACAGCAGCAGATCGTCGAGCATCTGCTGAAGTCGGTGGGCCTCGGGCAGCAGGATCGTACGCACCGTGGGCAGGTCGACCGCGGAGTCGGTGTCGTCGGCCAGGTCGAGGATACCGACGACGGTGGTCAGTGGGCTGCGCATCTCGTGCGACGCATCGCCGACGAATCGGAGTTGCGCCTCATGGCTGTGATCGAGCCGCGCCAGCATCGCGTTCATGGTGTTGGCGAGCCGGGTCACCTCGTCGTCGGTGCTGGGGACCGGGACCCGTTGGGACAGATCGGAACTCGTGATCGTGGTGACCTGCTCGGTGATCCGGGCGACGGGGCGCAGCGCGCGTCCGGTGAAGAACCAGATCGCCACGGCTGACAGGATGGCCAGGATCGGCAACTCGATCGCCAGAAGGAGTGCCGTGTTGATCAGACTCTGTCGATACGGGCCCGACGACACGGCGGTCACCACCGTGTAGGTGCTGCCGGCGTGATGTGCGCCGGTCGCGGTGCCACAGTAGGTTCCGTCGTCGCCGGGTACCAGTTGACCGTCGATTCCTATCGATTCCCTGGGCGCAGGGCGGAGCGCGGTCACCGCGTGCTGGGGCGCGCCGGGTGAGGACGCGACGACGGTGCCCTGCGCGTCGATGATCTGCAGGAGGTCCACCCCGGTGCCGGGGGCCAACTCCTCGGGCGGGATCTGTGTGACGCCGCTGGCCTCGATCATCTCCGCCACCTCATACGAGCGGTATCCGGTGGCGTCGTACATGGACCGATCGTCGGCCCGATGCAGCATGAACAGCATGACCGCGGCGCCGATCGCGAGAGCGAGCGTCACCAGGGCCGTCCCGACGATCGTCGAACGCATGCGAACGCCTTGGTCGCGGCGGAACAGTGCCCGCCACCGATGCGATGCTGCAGACATGGGTGACTCCTTGCGATGCGCGACGGACACACCGACTGGTGACTCATGGTAGGCCGCCACCCGCGTCGGCAACAGGTCCCTGCGGCAGGTCACTTTCAGCGCGCCTTCAGGTTCGACGTCCCACAGTGTCTCCATGACCATCGCCCTCGGCGGTGCACCCACTCAGACCGACCAGGGTGCCCAGACCGATCACACCGACCGCACCGACACCATCACTGTCTCGGACTATGTTGTCAGCCAACTGATCTCGGCGCGGATCACCACGGCCTTCGGTGTGCACGGCGCGAACATCGAGGATGTCTTCGACGCAGCGGTCCGTGCCGACGGCATAACGCCGGTCATCGCCAAACACGAATTCGCCGCGGGCGCGATGGCCGATGGCACGGCCCGGATCTCCGGTCTCCCCGCTGTGGTGTTGACGACCTCGGGTGGTGGCGCGATGAATGTGGTGCCCGCGCTCGCGGAGGCCTATGACAGTCGCGTGCCGGTCCTCGCGATCATCGGGACCGCGCCCACCACCCTCGTCGGGCGTGGCGCCTTTCAAGACATGCTGTCACCGCCGGACACCATCGACCTGACCGCGGTGATGACCGCGGTCACCGGCTCGGCCTCTGCCGTCACGGCCGTCGGTGGGGTTCCCGCCGCGCTGTCGACTGCGTTCGCCACACTCCGGCGCGGGTTACCCGCCGCGGTGTTGTTGCCCAAGGACATTCAGTCCGCGCCACTGCCGAAGTCGGTCGCGTACGCTCCCGTCACGGACGAGGGGCCCGACGCCGCCCGGACCGACCCGCACTCGGCTGCGCGGGTACTGGGTCAGGTGGCGGTGCAGTCGGTGACCGCGGAGTTGGCTGCCGCACAACGTATCTGCCTGTGGGTGGGCGAGGAGGCATCGCGAGCCGGGGTGGGAGAGCGGGTACGCCGCCTGGCGGCATTGCTCGGCGCAACCGTCGTTGCCGCACCCGGTGGCCGCGACATCCTCCGCGCCGATCGCGGTGTCACCACGGCAGCAGCCGGGGTGACCGGCGTGATGGGGCATCCGTCCGCACACCGCGCGATCGTCGACGCCGATCTCTGCCTCGTCGTCGGATGCCGTCTGACCATGACCGACCGGGCCGGGCTCGACGACGCCCTGGCGCAGACCAGGGTCATCCACCTCGGCGCCGAGCCGCCGCGTGCCCCCGGCCTCGCCGACCATGGTCCGACCGATGACCTACCTGCGGCTCTCGATCAGATCATCGACGAGTTCACAGGTCAGTACGGCGCCCGCCCACCTGCACACATCGCGCCCGTCGAGTACCTCGCCACGCCACCCGGATCGCCGGATTTCCTGGATATGCGTTCGGTCATCGAGGAGATCGGTGCGGCGCTGCCGGCCGAGTCGGTGATCTTCGCCGACGCGGGTAACACCGGCGCCGCCGCCATCCATCACCTGCCCTTCGGGGGCGGCCGATTCGTGGTGGCGCTCGGCATGGGCGGGATGGGCTATGGTCTCGCCGCCGGGATCGGGAACGCCATTCATGCTGCGGCACAGGGTGACTCACGCAGGACCGTCATCATCGCGGGCGACGGCGCCTTCCTCATGCACGGTATGGAACTGCACACCGCCGTCGAGTACGGTGCCCCGGTCACCGTCGTGATCCTCAACAACAACGCTCACGGCATGTGCATCACCCGCGAGCACCTGTTTTTTCCGGAAGTGGCCAGCATCAACAGATTCCGGCCCGCCGATATCGCCGCGGGACTCGACGCGATGTTCCCCCGGCTGTCCGTCGCGCACGCCGTCGAGCGTGCGGACCTGCGCCGCACCGCTGCGGATCTGCTGTCGCGCGATGGACCTACCTGCCTCGTCGTCGACGTCGATCCGGACGAGATCCCCCCATTTGCCCCGTTCCTCCCGAAAGGCACATCATGACCGCCGTACTCCCCGCTCTCTCCGACCTCGGCGACGACGCCGGCACCCTGCCCGGACTGACCCGGATCGAAACCCATCCGAGGCAGACGGCGACGCCGATCATCCTCGACATGTTGCGGTCGGTCTATCCCCACGATCAGATCTACGGCGACTTCTGTCCGGTACAGGGATACGTCGACGCCCCCGCGCGTGAGGTGTACGACTGGCTCGCCGACACGAGGTCCCTGGAGGAGTGGACCTACAGCCTGCGTGGCTTCGAGGAGACCGATGAGCCGGGTCTGTGGATCGCCCGGGACCGCCTGGGCGACAACACCGTGATCTACACCCGCACCGTCGCGAATCCCGACGCCATGACCGTCGACTATCACTGTGCGTGGGATCAGGGGCAGCATCTCTGGATGATCTACCTGATGCGGGTCGTCGACGCGCAGGTGGTGCTGAACAAACCAGGTGCCGTCGTGCTCTGGAACAACTGTCGGCATCCGTTCTACAACAACAATCCGTATCCGGAGACCGCTCCGCCGGAGCGTCCGGTGTGGGTCGGCGACTTCTGGGACATGTTTGCCGCCGGCCATCAACTCGAACTCGACAACCTCAGAGCCATCGCCGAATACCGACACCGCAACGGCCTGCCCATCACCCCCGATTGGATGCGATCATGACCACCGCCGCTCACCTCAGCCTACTCGACGTCGCTTCCTATCTCCCCGAGAAGCGGGTTCCCGCAGACTATTTCGCGCAGTACGCGGAAACCGACGATCTCATCGACAGTGTCATGTTCCGCGCTCCCGCCTTCCGGCATCACGCCGCGGACGACGAGACCTCCGCGGACATGATCCTCACCGCCGCACGGACCCTCACCGCCCGGCACGGCGATGACTATTTCGATGACGTCGACGTCGTCCTCACCCACAGCCAGCTGCCCGAGGTACCCATCCGAGGCTGCGGGGGAGAGGTCGCGCATCGACTGGGACTGCGACCGGCGACGGTGCTCGACGTGCACAACGGCGGGTGCGCCGCCTTCATCCACCTGATCGATCTGGCCGGTGCGCTGTTGCGTGCGGGTGGCGGGCGCAAGGCATTCATCGGTCTGGCGCAGAACAGTGCGGCCCAGATCTTCACCCAGGAGCAGGTCCGTGGCAAGCCGCAGGCCGCCATTCCCGGCGACGGTGCGGCCGTGGCGGTGTTGACACTCGACGGGACACAGGGGAGTCCGGTGTTGGGGCGGACCTGTCACTCCCACGGCGAGTACTCGGCCGACATGACCGGCGTCGCCGATCCGCCACGCAAGTACTGGGAAGCCGGAGCGGGACAACTCCATATCGGCTTCACCGAGGCCAAGATCGCCAAGGTGTTGGCCCGCGGGAACCGGCTGGTACCCGAGGTCGCCCTGGAGGTCGCCCATGCCGTCGACATCGCGCCGTCGGATCTCGACTGGTTCATCACCAATCAGCCCAACCGCATCTTTCTGCGGAACTGGCGTGATGCCATGCAACTCCCGGAGGAGCGTCACCCCGACACCTTCGACGAGTGTGGCAACCTGTTCGCGGTCGGCATCCCGGTGACTCTCGATACCGCCATCGCCGACGGCCGCATCACCCCCGGCGACATCGTGATGCTCGCCGCCTTCGCCCACGCCGGCGACTTCGCCGCGGCGGCCGCACTGCGCTGGGGAGGCCGGGAATGAGTCCGCCCTATGACCTGGGCAGCGGGGCGGCACAGCGGGTGACGCGCGCCCGGTTGGATCTCAACGAGTCGGCATTCCCACCGCTGCCCGCCGTCGTCGCCGCGTTGCGCGCCACCGCCGTGCAGGCGCATCGATATCCGGAGTTCCTGCCCGACGGCACCCGGCATCTGATCGCCGACCATCTCGGGCTCCCCGACGAGCAGGTGACCGTGGGTGCGGGCGCCACCGGCGTCGCCTTGCTGGCGTTGCAGTCCGCGGGGCGGCGTGCCCACGCGCGTGGCGTCGCGGCGCCGACGATGGTCACCGCCACCCCCACCTTCGACGGCTATCCGATCCTGGCCGACATGCTCGGCATGCCGGTCGTGTCGGTGCCGTTGCTCCCCGACGGTGACGTCGATCTGACCGGCATGCTCGACGCGATCACCACCGAAACCGCGGTCGTCGTGCTGTGTTCTCCACACAATCCGACCGGTGCCGTGATCGGCGAATCCGACCTCACCGCATTCCTCGACGCCGTGCCGAGCGATGTGTGGGTGCTCCTCGATCAGGCCTACATCGAATTCTGCGACGACCCACCGGATCTGGACGGGATCATCACGGATCGACCCGACGTCGTGGTGGTGCGGACCTTCTCGAAGGCCTACGGGCTGGCGGCACTGCGCATCGGATACGGGGTGGGAACGCCGCGAATCATCGACGACATCCGCCGGTACGAGGTGCCCTTCGCGATCAGCCCCGCGGCCGCCGCCGCACTCCCGGTGGCACTGGCCGCCGACGACGAACTGCGCCAACGGGTTCGTCAGACCCGCGGTGAGCGAGCTCGGCTGGCCCGGCTCCTCGCCGAGATCGGTGCCCCCACCCTCGCGGGCCAGGGCAACTTCCTGTTCGTCCCCGGTGCCGACGGGCTGGCGCTGGGGAGGTTGCTGCGGACCTGCGACGTCCTCACCAAGGAGTGCGGGACGCACGGACTCCGCATCACCATCGGCGACCGGAGCTGCACGGATCGAATTCTCGCAACGCTGCGGACGACCGCACTCACCGTGTGAGGATCCCTCTGTGAACCAGGCAATCACGACACGCCGAGCAGGGTCCTCGTCGGCCGTCATCGGCCCGCAGATCTCGCGGCGTACCTTCCTGCGCGGTGCGCTGGGCACATCGGCTGTCGCGATCGGAGCCGTTGCCGCGACGTCGACTGCGACCTCCGCGATCGCGGCGCCGGGAGATGGAATGCCGGGCGCCGGAGCGTCGACGGCGATCGTCATCGGCAGCGGATTCGGCGGCGCCGTCGCGGCGCTCCGTCTGGGGCGCGCGGGATTCCGCACCACGGTGCTGGAGCGAGGCCGCCGCTGGCCCATCCGCGCGGACGGCAACACCTTTGCCACCTTCGACGCACCGGACAGGCGGGCCGCCTGGTTCAGTGACACCGCGGGCATCTCGAGCGCCCTGCAGGTTCCGGTCCAGCGTTACCCCGGCGTCCTCGAGAGCATCAAGGGCAACGGGATCGAGGTGGTCTACGGGGCGGGCGTCGGCGGCGGTTCACTGGTGTTCGGCGCGTTCTCGCTGCAGCCGGACGAAGCCGATTTCGACGAGGTGTTCCCCGGCGGCACCGGCTACGACGAACTCGCCGCAGAGTATTACCCGCGCGCCCGTCAGATGCTGCGCGCCAGTCATCTGCCCGCTGACATCCTGGCGCACCCGAACTACACCGGATGCGCGACGACTCCATGCCCGACGGGCCGGCCGCCATCATCTATCAGGCCAGCCCGTTCCCGACGGGTCTGGCCGGGCTGGCCACCACCCACCTCATCCAGGTGCACACCGACGAACGAGGCACGATCGACTACGACCACGGCTCCGGAGGCACCTCGCTGACCTATCCGAATCCGGAGGGGACCAGCGTCCTGGACCGGCGGGGCGATCGCCTTCGCGAATCGCTTCCATCAGCGCACCAAGGTGCGCCACGGCACGCCCCTCAATGGCATCCCGATCTACTCGCGTGCTTCGGGATTCGGTTCTGCGTCAACGTTTCACGGCCTCGGTGGGGTCGTGGCCGGGAGCGCTGCCGACCTCGACGGGGCGGTGCGCGGCTATCGCAACCTCTATGTCGTCGACGGTTCGTTCTGCCCCGGCGCGGTGGGGCTGGTGAATCCGTCGTTGACCATCACGGCCCTCGCCGAGCGCACCATGGACCGGTTCCTCGCCGCACGGTGATGTCGCCGAGGAGTCCGGCGAAGACCGCTGCAGTTTCGTAGAGTGCGGGCATGACGACCCGATCCCACCTCGTGATCTGCGGATTCTCCGGGATCGGCGTGCAGATCGTGGAGCAACTGATCGCCTCCGGCGAGTCGGTCGCGCTGGTCGTCCGGTCGATGACCCCCGAACTCGACGCCGCCCTGCGCGCCTGGCAGATCGAGGTGCACACGGCCGTCGTCGGTGTCGACGACGCGCTGGAGAAGGCGGGTATCGGAACTGCTGCCGCAGTGCTGTGCATCGACGACGACGAACTATGGAATCTCGAGGCGTCCTTGGCCGCCGCACAGCGCCGCCCCGACGTCCGGGTGATCACGCAGATGGCGAATACCACCGTGCGCGGCGCCCTCGACGACGACGACCTGCCCGGCGTCACCTTGGACATCGCCGAACTCGCCGCTCCGGCAGTGATCGAGGCGTGTGTCGGAGTGCAGGAGCATCACCTGGAGATCGAGGGCACCGACTTCGTCGCCGCCCAACTGTCGGTGCCCTGGTCGTCGACGTTGCGCGATCTCTATGGAGACCTGGCACCGGACGCCGTGACCGCCGATCATGACCGTCCGCATGCACAGGTGCTGGCTTGTCCCGGCCGGGACCTGAGGGTCGAGCAGGGCGACATCGCGACGATGTTCGGTACCCGGATCAGTTCTCGGACAATCACATTCGACTCGGCGCTACCGTGTCCTCGTTCGCGGACGGCGCGGCGGCGTCACCGGGGCCGCTGCGCCGGATGCAGCACGCGGTGTCGTCGTTCGTCCAGGACGTGAACCCGAACTTCTTCCGGATGCTGGGTGTTCTCGCGACGCTGCTGACGATCTCCACCATCGTGCTGCGGTTCGGATATCAGCGGCCCGGGATGTCGGTGTTGGACGCGATCTACTTCAGCACCGAGACGGTCGCGACCGTCGGATACGGCGACTTCAACTTCTCCCTGCAGCCGACGTGGCTGCGGGTCTGGTCGATCGTGCTGATGTTCGCGGGTCTGACGACCACCGCGCTCATCATGGCCTTCCTCGCCGAACTGCTTGTGTCCCGGCGTATTTCGACGACAATCGGTCGACGCCGCGCCCGCTTCATGTCCGGTCATGTCGTGGTGATCGGCTTGGGTACCTTCGGGATTCGCGTGGCGACGGAATTGCGGGCCCGCGGTCATGAGGTGGTCATCGTCGAGGTGTCGGAGGCCGACCGCCACCTGAGTGCCGCGCGGGCGCTCGATATCCCCATCGTCTTCGGCGACGCCACCCTGCCCGAGACCCTGCAGGCCGCGGGGGTGTCACGGGCGTCGGCGGTCGCCGTCCTCACGAGCAGCGACATGGTCAACGTGGAGGTCGGCATCACCGCGCGGGGAGTCCTCGGCGAGAGGTGGTCCGATATGCCGGGTACGCGAGGTGTGCCCGTGGTGATGCGCGTGTTCAATCGTTCGCTCGCGGAATCGGTCACCGAACGCTTCGACTTCCGCAACGTGCAGTCGACGGTGGAACTGGCCGCACCCTGGTTCATCGGTGCGGCACTCGGAATCGAGGTGCTGGGCACCCTGTCCGTGCGATCACAGTCGTTCATGGTGGGGCGGATCTCCATTCACCCGGGGAAGGGTCTCGATGGTGTTGCCATGCAGGAACTCTCGGCCCACACCCGAGTCGTCGCCATCGCCCGGGCCGACGGCGCGCTGGAGTACCCGCCGCGTCGTGGCACGAGCTCCGCGGCCGGCGATCGCGCCTACCTGCTCGGACCCTATGAGGAGTTGCTGTCCCTCCTCGATCAGCAGCGGGGCAGCGCACCGGACGGCGAATTCATACCCGAAGGGTGATACAGGCGGGGGTGCGTGGGAGCACACTGGAGTCATGACCGCCCCAAGCGCCGATGATGTCGGTTTCGGACCCGTTGACTACCTGATCGTCGAATTCCCGAAGGGTCGCCGCCCCGACGGATCCGCCTTGACACTCCTCCTGGACCTCGTTCACAAGGACATCGTCCGCGTGCTCGACCTCACCTTTGTCCAGCGCGCCGAGGACGGCACGATCTCTTCGGCCACCATCCGCGATCTGGATCTCGACGGCGAGCTCGACGTCGCGCTGTTCGCGGAGGCGGAGAGCGGATTGATCGACTCGTCCGACATCGACGAAGCAGGCCAGATCCTCGATCCGGGTTCCTCCGCGGCGATCCTCGTCTACGAGAACCACTGGGCTGCACCGTTTGCCACGGCGCTGCGCAAGACCGGCGCCCAACTCGTCGCGTCGGGCCGCATTCCCGCCGCCGACGTCGAGGCGGCGTTCGAGTCGCTCGACGCCTGACCCGACCCACATCACATCGCATCAGTAGGAGAGTGAACAACCATGCCAGGACTTCTGCGCGGCGTCGCCCGCACCGCCGTCATCGCGGGTACCGCGACCTCGGTCTCGAATCGTGTTTCGCGACGTCAGGGCGAGCGCTGGGCGCGTGAGGCGCAACAGGCCCAGCCGCAGTACCGCCAGCCGGTCTATCAGCAGCCCGCCCCGGCTCCCGCTCCCGCGGCCGGCGGCGCCGATGACCGGATCGAGCAGCTCAAACAGCTCGCCGAGCTGAAGAACCAGGGAATTCTCACCGATGCCGAGTTCGCCGCGGAGAAGGCGCGCATCCTCGGTTCCTGAGACTTCCCCTCCGCACTGCGGGCCGTCAGCATTCCGACGGCCCGTAGTCGCGTCGTCTGTAGTTGCGTCCGAAGGTCGCCGGTCGGGTGGATACTGTGACCACGCACCGGGGACCGGCCGTCGTCGGTAGGAAGGGGTCGCTCGCGTGGACCTCAAGCGCCGCATGAGCGCGGTGATCGCACTCATCGGAGTCGTGCTGCTCGCCATGTTGATCGGCGGGTTCCTGTTCCGGAATGTCGCGGCGGCGCTGCTGGGTCTCGCCGGACTCGCCGTCGCCGTCGGCGCGTTGTGGTGGGTGATCACCGAGCGTTCCGGACGCCGCATCCTCGGCGCGGTGGGGGTGCTCGCCGGGCTGGCGCTGATCGGACTCGCGCTCGCCCTGGCGGTATCGAGCGCCGAGGGCTTGGTCTGGCGGATGCTCCTCCTCGTCGCGATCGTCGTCGGAATCACCGCTGCCGGACGGTACGCGCTGCGCAGCGACCTGCGTGCCGCCGATCTCGATCGTCATCGCAGACCACCGAGCAAACCGGTCCTCATCTGCAACCCGAAGTCCGGTGACGGCAAGGTCGGGAAGTTCGGGATCGTCTCGGCAGCAGAGGAACTCGGTGTCGAGGTGATCACCCTCGACCCCGACGACGATCTCGAGCAACTCGCCCGCGACGCCGTCGCCGGGGGCGCGGATTGCCTCGGCATGGCCGGCGGCGATGGGTCACAGGCGCTCGTGGCGTCGGTCGCCGTCGAACACGATCTCCCGTTCGTCTGCGTCAGCGCAGGCACCCGTAATCACTTCGCGCTCGATCTCGGCCTCGATCGCGACGACCCCATCTCCACGCTGCAAGCCTTCCGGGACGGCATCGAGCGACGGGTGGATTATGCCACGGTCGACGACCGGTTCTTCGTCAACAACGTCTCCCTCGGTGTGTATGCGACTGTTGTGCAACAGGACTCGTATCGCGCGAACAAGGCGCGCACCGCGGCGTCCATGTTGCCCGATCTGCTGGGTCCCGAATCCCGGCCGTTCGATCTGCAGTTCACCGCCCCCGACGGCCGCGAGATCGACGGTGCGTTCGTCGTGTTGGTCTCGAACAATCCGTACGCCGGCGCCCTCACCGACACCGCCACCCGTCGTCGCATGGATACCGGCACCCTCGGCGTCATCGCGGTGTCGACGGCAACCGGTGCGGAGGCCGCCCGCCTGATGACACGATCCGCACTCGGGTTGCGCAAATCCAGCCCGTACTGGCACGAGTTCACCGCGGCGACCTTCGAATTACGTTCGCGCAGTGGGGAGATCTACGCCGGCGTCGACGGCGAGGCGCTGCAACTCCGGTCTCCGCTGCGGTTCCGGAGTCACCCGAAGGGGTTGCGCATGCTGGTGCCCGCGGGAAATCGGGCAGCGGCCGAACGACGCGGCGCGCGGGAAGTGGGCGTCCGCGCCTTCTGGGATATCGCGGCCGGTCGGGCACGCAACACCCCGGCGACGTAAGCGCCGCGGGACGGGCACTCGGGGCCTAAGGTGTGAAAGATCGCACCACGGAAGGTTTGAGATGGCCGCTCCTGTCGTAGTTCCCGCGCAGACCCCCGGGCTCCGCGAGCTCACCGTGCGCGGTATCGTGCTCGGTGGCCTCATCACGCTGGTCTTCACCGCCGCGAATGTGTACCTCGGGCTCAAGGTGGGCCTCACCTTCGCCACCGCCATTCCCGCTGCGGTGATCTCGATGGCAGTCCTGCGCTTCTTCGCGAATCACTCGATCGTCGAGAACAACATCGTGCAGACCATCGCGTCGGCGGCGGGCACACTCTCGGCCATCATCTTCGTGATCCCGGGCCTGGTGATGATCGGGTGGTGGACAGGCTTTCCGTACTGGATCACGGTGGCGGTGTGTGCGGTCGGCGGCATCCTGGGCGTGATGTATTCGATCCCGTTGCGCCGGGCGTTGGTCACGGGCTCGGATCTGCCCTACCCCGAAGGTGTTGCGGCAGCGGAGGTCCTGAAGGTCGGCGAAACCACCGAGGGTGCGGAGAGCAACCGCGCGGGCCTGACCGCCATCATCATCGGTTCTGTCGGATCGGCCTTGTTCGCGCTGCTCGCCAAGATGCGACTGGTCAGCGACTCGGTGTCTGCGGTGTACCGGATCGGTTCGGGCGGTTCGATGTTCGGCGCGAGCCTGTCGCTCGCGTTGATCGGCGTCGGACATCTCGTCGGTCTGACCGTCGGAATTGCGATGCTTGTCGGACTTGTGATCTCATTCCTGATCCTCATGCCGATCTATTCGTGGGGCGAGTTCACGTCCGCGACCGGCGCGGTCGGCGACGTGCTCGACACGGTCTTCTCCAGCGAGGTCCGGTTGGTCGGTGCCGGGGCGATCGCGGTGGCGGCCATCTGGACCCTCGTGAAGATCCTGCGGCCGATCATCCGTGGAATCACCGGTGCCATGGCGTCGGCGCGCTCGCGGCGTGAGGGCGTCACCGTCGACATCACCGAACGCGACATCCCGTTCCCGTTCGTCGCGGGAGCCGTGGTCGCGCTGATGATCCCGATCGGTCTACTCCTCTGGGATTTCGTCCACACCCCGTCGGCGACCGGCGCGGAGCCGTTGATGGGATCGGCCGCAGGCATCATCACCGCGACCATCGTCTTCATCATTGTCGTCGGCTTGGTCATCGCGGCGGTCTGCGGCTACATGGCCGGTTTGATCGGATCGTCGAACAGCCCCATCTCCGGCGTCGGGATCCTGGTCGTCATCGTCGCGGCGCTGCTCGTCAAGATCGTCTTCGGTGCGGCGACCGGGGACGAGACCGACGCGTTGATCGCCTACACCCTGTTCGCGGCGGCCATCGTGTTCGGCGTCGCCACGATCTCCAACGACAATCTGCAAGACCTCAAGACCGGTCAGCTCGTCGGCGCGACGCCGTGGAAGCAGCAGGTTGCCCTGATCATCGGTGTCATGTTCGGCTCGGTGATCATCCCGCCGATCCTGGACCTGATGAACAACTCGTTCGGATTCGCAGGTACCCCGGGCGCCGGCGAGGACGCGCTCTCCGCCCCGCAGGCCCAGTTGCTGTCGACGCTGGCGACCGGCGTGCTCGGTGGTTCGCTGAACTGGGGTCTACTCGGCATCGGCGCACTCATCGGCGTGGGCGTGATCATCGTCGACGAGTTACTCGGACGCACCACGAGTCGTCTGCGCCTCCCACCGCTCGCCGTTGGCATGGGCATGTACCTTCCGATGTCGCTGACGATCGTCATCCCCATCGGCGCGATCATGGGCGTTGTCTACAACAAATGGGCCGACCGCAGCGGCGGCAACGTCGAGCACAAGAAGCGGATCGGCGTGCTGCTGGCGACCGGTTTGATCGTCGGTGAGAGCCTCTTCGGTGTGCTGTTCGCCGGCATCGTCGCGGCCAGCGGTTCCGACAGCGTGCTGGCGGTCGTCGGCGACGGCTTCGAGACGTATGCCCTGTGGCTCGGACCCATCTTCTTCATCCTGCTCGTCGGCGGCCTCTACAAGTGGGCGCAGTCGCTGGCGAAGGCGATGGACTGATCCCGATCGCTCACTTCTCGACAGTACGGTGACGCCGTAGGTGATCCGCTTTGACCGGCGCCCGGTGATTACGCCTCCGGTCGCGACCGCACCTGTGCGAGGAAGACGCCGACGGCGAGCGCCTCGAGGATCACCGCTCCCCAGAGCGCCGGGCCGATGGCCTGCGAGACGCCCGCCCCGCACAGTGCGCCGGCGAGGAATGCGAGCACCACAACAGCCGTCGCGATCGCGGCATAGACTTCCGCCGACGACCGTCGGCGCACGAGGTCGCCGACCGCGGCGACGAATCGCATCAGGTTGCCCGTCGTCGCGATACTCACGAAGGAGATTCCGCCGGCGGTGCGGAACAGTTCGAGCCGCATCCCTCCCACGAACGACAGTGGGATCACGAACAGCGCCGCGGGAGCACTCGACGGCAAGAATGCCAACACGGCGAAGACGACGAGTTGGAGGAGGAGGACCGAGCCGAGTGCGACCCTGGAGAGCGTCGGAACAACAGTGCGAAGGGCTTGGGCGGCGGCGAGTCCTGCCAGATAGGCCAGCAGCGGCCACGCGAATTTCGCCCACTCCTCACCCTTGACCACCCCCACCGCCAGGAACACCACATTGCCGGTCTGCGCGAATCCGAACACCTGGTGCCGCAGATAGAGAAACGCGTCGATGTACCCGCCGACGGCCGTCATCAGCACGGCGCTGATGATCCCCACCTCGCCCCGGATCGGCGGAAACAATGCCCTCGTCGCTGCCATCGCCGGGACCTCCCGCTGTTGCGCGTAGCCGTGGCGGTCGTCGGTTCACCGATACCGCCGAAGTGGTTGTGGCAAGACAGTAGCCGTCCGAAGCGGTGTCAGCGCGGCAACGCGGCGAGTTCCCTATCGCAGGATGTGCGCGAGGAACGGAGTCGAGTCCGGCATGGAGGCGAGGACCGCACCGGAGTGATCGGACTCGGGATAGACGTGCAGCTGGACCGGCTGGTTGTTGGCCTTCATCTGGGCATACAGCGAAAGTGCCGACGGCGCAGGCACATCCACGTCCCGCAGCCCCTGGCCGAGGAAGATCGGGCGGTCGTACCCCGAGTACGGAGTCTGCATGTAGGCGTGCAGCGCGGGTCCGGCACCCGGGATCGACAGCAGGGGTGCCCGGAACCAGGAGTTGACTCTGTCTCCCGTGAGTTCTTTGTTGAGAACCGGGTAGCAGGTGGCGCGGCCCTGGGCGAGCCGCGCGATCCCCTCGGGAGTCATTACCGAGGTGATGTTCAGGTCGGGACGGGAGTCGTTGAGTCCGGCGAGGATGTACGCTGTGTAGGCGTTGAGTGCGCCGGGCAGTGCGAACGGCGGGATCAGCGGACCGAGCTGCTCGTAGAGATACTCGAGGTTGGCGGGAATGCCGGTGGCCACGACGCCGCGGTAGTCGAGTCCCGTGCCCCGACTGAACTCGGTGGCGTACCGCGCGCCGTTGAGCGCGGCAGCGGCACCCTGCGACTGCCCGACGATCGCCCACCGCTTGGCGAGCGGCAGTCCGGCCTGCTGTGCGGACACAGCTGCGTCGACGATCGCGTGTGCCGCGGTGACGCCCTTGAGGTAGGCCATCAAACCCGGTGTGCCGAGACCCACGTAGTCGGCGGCCACCACCGCGTAACCCTGATCGAGCCAGTGCCCGAGGTACGTGTTGTCGCGGGCGCTGCGCGGGAACGCCGACGGGGTGCAGTCGTCGGCCATGCCCACCGTGCCGTGCGCCCAGGAGATGACCGGCCAGCCGCCCTTGGGCGCCTTGCCTTTCGGAATGAATATCGCACCGGTGCTCGACGCCATCCGGTTGTGCTGGTTCAGGGTGGAGAACTGGACGCGGTAGGACTCGGCAGCGGCCGGGATCGCGAGACTCGGCGCGAGCGGGACCTTCGCCATCAGCTGCCCGGATTGCGCGGGGATCGGGCCCTGATAGTTGGTGACGTTCAGACCGGACCAGTTCGGGATGCCCACCGACACTTCGTCGTCGGCCAGGGCGGGTCCTGCAGCGGCAACAGTACCGACGGTGAGGGCCGCGGCGGTCAGCACCGAGGCCAGCACAACGCGACGAGGACGGCGGGTGGAGCTTCTGAACGCAGACACAAAGCGGAGGCTAGCCGTCACTGCCCGCGGTGTCAGTCTGCCGGGTGAAGGACAGTCCCGAGGTCGGCGGTGTCCGGGACATCTCCGGATCGAGGGGCTGCTGATCACCGTGCGGATACCGATCGGTGGGGCGATCGAAAAGATGATGCCGATGAGTTTCGACGGTCCGTGGTGTCTCTTTCTGTGAACGTGCCCGACCCAGGGCACACGACCCCGACGAGGAGACCTCCGATGCACACCATGATCTTTGTGAACCTGCCCGTGGCGAACGTCGCCCGTTCGCGTGCGTTCTTCACCGAACTCGGCTACTCCGTCAACGAACAGTTCTCCGACGAGCGTGCGGTGTCGCTGCAACTGGGTGAGAACATCGTCGCGATGCTGCTCCAGCGCGACTTCTTCGACTCATTCCACCCGGTCGAGACTGCCGACGCCACGACCACGAAGGAGTGCGTCATCTGCCTCGACGCCGGCAACCGCGAGAGCGTCGACGATCTCGTCGACCGGGCCATCGCCGCTGGCGCGAGCGCCGGGGACACCGAGGACCACGGCTTCATGTACGGCCGCAGCTACAACGACCTCGACGGACACGCTTGGCAGATCATGTGGATGGACCCGGCGTCTGTGACGGCGGGCGCCGAACAGACCGCAGCGCAGGGTTGAGGAGAGGTTCGCCCCGAGGTCCTCGCACCGAACGAACAGCGCGGGCGAGGGTTGTGAGTATGGAGTGTGACCGGCGGCAATACCGCAAACCGGTACGGAGCCGATGACGGGAATCGAACCCGCGTATTCAGCTTGGGAAGCTGATGTTCTGCCATTGAACTACATCGGCGTGCGAAGCGAGCCCCGCGTCCGAAAGCCTAGCAAACCAGGGTGTTCGGGTGGTGATGGCCTGCGGCCATATGGTCGACGCGGAAAAATATACCGATCGGTTTGTAAAAACCTACCGGTCGGTCTATTCTCGTCGGCATGAGTCCCGTGGAACCATCGACTGCCAAAGGTGCGGCCACCCGTGCTCATCTTCTCGAGGTCGCCGCGGGGCTCTTCGCGGAAAAAGGTTATAGCGCAACCAGTTTCGCCGAGCTGATCAACGCCTCGGGGCTCACCAAGGGTGCGTTCTACTTCTACTTCAAGTCCAAGGCGGACCTCGCGCTCGCCGTGATCGATGATCAGGAGGCGCGCTGGGTCAGCTACGTGCAGGAGCGTGTGATGGCCCATCCGACGCCGGCAGCTCAGTTGGCCGACGTCCTACCCGCCATGCTCGATCTGCTCGCCCGCGAACCCGCGGCATGGAGCATGATCCGACTCGCCCGTGAACTCGGCGGCGATCCGACACTTGGTCGCGACGTGGTGAAACCCGTTGCGTCGTGGATCGAGTTGCTCGCCGGCATCATCCGCGCCGGCCAGGAGGCCGGCGAGTTGCGCCCCGATCTCGATCCCGACGAGGTCGCCGCCGTCCTGGTCGGCGCCTTCGACGGCATCAAAACCCTCGTCGACGCCACCGCCACCACACCTGAGAACCGCACGTCTCTGCTCGAACAACATACCCGCACATTCGGGGACGTGGCTGTTCCCGGTCTCCTCGCCAACCAAAAGGATTGAGAACCATGAACTTTCGCAACAAGACCGCACTGATCACCGGCGCCTCCGGCGGCATCGGCAAGGAGTTCGCGGTCACGGTCGCGTCCAAGGGTGCCGACGTCATCCTTGTCGCCCGCAGCGCGGACAAGCTCGCGGCGCTCGCCGACGAACTGCACAGCAAGCACAAGGTCCGGGCCGAGGTGATCACCGCCGACCTGTCAGTACCCGGCGCCGCCGATCACGTCGTCGCGGGCGTCGATGACCTCGGTCTCACCGTGGACGTGCTGATCAACAACGCCGGATTCGGTACCTACGGCGACCTCGTCGACGCCGACCCGGCTCGCATCCGCGAGGAGGTCGCCCTCAACGTCGGCGCACTCACCGACCTCACCACCATCTACCTGCAGACGATGGCAGCACAGGGCAGCGGCGTCATCGTGAACGTGGCCAGCACCGCGGCATTCCAGCCGGTGCCGCACATGGCCGTCTACGCGGCCACCAAGGCCTACGTTCTCTCGCTGTCCGAGGCGCTGTGGTGGGAGGGCAAGCGGAAGGGCGTCAAGGTCCTCGCCCTCTGCCCGGGCGCCACGGACACCGAGTTCTTCACCGTCGCAGGCTCCGACGACGCCGCGGTGGGAGGTCGGCGATCGACGAAGCAGGTCGTCGAGACCGCACTGAAAGCACTCGATGCCGGTAAGCCGAGCGTCGTCGACGGTCTGCAGAATCGTGTGTCGGCCGTGTCGTCGCGGTTCGCCCCTCGACGCGTCGTCGTCGCCATCGCGGAACGGGCCGTGCGGTCGAGCAAGTAGCAGTACCCTGACCGGCACCAACCCGCAGCAGGAGGTGCCAGGGCTATGCGTACTCGATGGGGAATGTTGGCCGCGGCGTCGGCAGTGGTGATGGTCGCGGGCTGCAGCACGGACTCCGGCACCTCTCCGTCGACCAGCCCGTACGAGTCCAGCGCGGCGTCGAGCGTCTCGGCAGTCACCGTCACGGTCACGGCATCACCGTCGGCTGCGCCGACCGTGGCAGCGGTCAGCGCGGGCGCCGAGTGCGGTCCGATCGGGGCAACAGGAGTGTTCGCCGACGGCTCCATTGCCTACTGTTCACGCCTTGAGGGCACCGACGGCGCGGTGTGGTCCAGCGTCCAGGGAGTGGCGCCCAATCCGAACCTCACCCAGACCGCACCTGCCGGGCCGTCGCTGGGCGACCCGTGCATCGGTGCCGATATCGGCCGCACCGCCACCGACGCGAACGGCAACTCGATCATCTGCACCAACTACCAGTGGCAGCTCAACGTCGGGCAGACGCCGCAGCACCGCTGGGCCGACGATCAGCGGGCCTGGTCGGAGTGCATCAAGGTCAAAACCGTCGAGCAGTGCCGCGCGGAACTCAATCAGGGCGGCTGACCGCAACTACCCGGGTACGAGGCGGGCCACGTCCGATAACCTCGGGAACGTGCTGCTTTCTGACCGCGACATCCGTGCCGAGATCTCCGGGGGCCGTCTGGCGCTCGAACCCTTCGACGAGGCGCTGGTCCAACCGTCCAGCATCGACGTCCGGCTCGACAGCCTGTTCCGCGTCTTCAACAACACCCGCTACACCCACATCGACCCGGCCGAGCGCCAGGACGAGCTCACCACGCTCGTCGAGCCCGACGCCGGGGAGCCGTTTGTGCTGCATCCGGGCGAATTCGTCCTCGGTTCGACGCTGGAGGTGTGCACTCTTCCCGACGACCTCGCCGGCCGCCTCGAGGGCAAATCTTCCCTGGGCCGCCTCGGGCTCCTGACACATTCGACGGCGGGCTTCATCGATCCGGGCTTTTCCGGGCACATCACCTTGGAGCTCTCCAACGTCGCGAACCTGCCCATCACGCTGTGGCCGGGGATGAAGATCGGTCAGCTGTGTCTGATCCGCCTGTCCAGCCCCGCCGAGCACCCGTACGGCAGCACCTCCGTCGGCTCCAAGTACCAGGGCCAGCGCGGCCCCACCCCGTCGAAGGCATACCTCAACTTCGCCGACGGCTCGCACCGCACCGGCGTGCGCACCCCGCACCGCGGCAGCGATTAGTGCCGTAGATCTGTACCGGTATCCGGTCCGGATCTACGGCAGTACACCAGCCCATTCACCGCAGTTCACTCTGCCCGATGAGAGTTCACCCGCACTCCGACGACCCGCAACGTCGACGTCGCTCCGGAGCCGCGAACGGCCCGTACCCACAGAGGTATGAAGCTGACAGTCATCGGATGCGGATACCTCGGAGCCACCCACGCGGCGTGCATGGCCGAACTCGGTCATGACGTGCTCGCCGTCGACATCGACGCCGCACGGATCGCCAAGCTGTCTGCCGGTGAGGTGCCGTTCTTCGAACCCGGACTCGCAGATGTGCTGCGCCGCAACATCACCGCCGGCCGTCTGCGCTTCACCACCGACATCGCCAAGGTCGCCGAGTTCGGCTCCATCCACTTCCTCGCCGTCGGCACACCGCAGCAGGCGCGGGGTCACGCCGCGGACATGACACACGTCGAGCGGGCGGTGGACACCCTGGTGCCGCTGCTGCGCGGCGAGCATCTCATCATCGGCAAGTCGACGGTGCCCGTCGGCACGTCGATCGCTCTCACCCAACGGATCTCGGTCCTCGCCGCATCGGACGCGCAGATCGAACTGGCCTGGAGCCCGGAGTTCCTGCGTGAGGGATTCGCCGTCGAGGACACCCTGCGTCCCGACCGCCTCGTCGTCGGCACCGACCCCGGACTCCCCAGCGCCGCCCCCGACGTCATCGCCGAGATCTACCGCGAGACCATCGAGGCCGGCACCCCGTTCATCGCCACCGACTGGGCCACCGCCGAACTCGTCAAGGCCTCCGCCAATGCCTTCCTCGCCACCAAGATCTCGTTCATCAACGCGGTCAGTGAACTCTGCGAAGCGGTCGACGCCGACGTCACCACCCTCGCCGACGCGATCGGCCACGACGCCCGCATCGGACGCCGATTCCTCAACGCGGGCATCGGATTCGGCGGTGGCTGCCTCCCCAAGGACATCCGGGCCTTCGTTGCCCGTGCGGAGGAGCTCGGTGCAGGCTCGGCCCTCGGCTTCCTCCGTGAGGTCGACGCCATCAACATGCGACGTCGTGTCGTCATGACCGATCTGGTGGCGCAGATGTGCGGCGGCGAGGTACTCGGTCGTAACATCGCCGTGCTGGGTGCGGCATTCAAACCCGAGAGCGACGACGTGCGCGACTCGCCCGCCCTCAATGTCGCGGGGCAGCTCGCTCTGCGGGGTGCCGCAGTCAGTGTCTTCGACCCGAAGGCCATGCCCAACGCCCGCCGCCTCTACCCGACGCTCACCTACGCCGAGGACGTCCAAAGTGCTTGCCGCGACGCCGATGTCGTGGTCGTGGGCACCGAGTGGGCCGAGTTCGTCCACATGTCACCGGCCGAGCTCGCGCCGATGGTGCGCGCGCAGGTCATCGTCGACGGCCGCCGGTGCCTGGACGCGGACAGCTGGCGTGCGGCCGGGTGGGAGTACCGCGCGATCGGCGGAGCCAACCGCGGACGCACCGATTCGACGACCCGACGCCTCGCCGGCGTGCCGAATCACCTCACCGTGGTCGGTACGCCTCGCCGCTGACTAGTCGTCGGTCGAGACCGGTTCGGGTGCAACAGAATCCGCCTCCGGTGACGCAACGGTCTCACCGGACCTCCGCACCCCGAGATAGTCTCTGAGCTGTCGCGCGAGATCTCGATCCAGAGCCCGGTCGAGTGCGTTGTGCGCGGATACCGTTCCCGCGCGCCGCATCTCGGTGAGCAGGGCCGCCGTCCAGTCGGATTCCTCGCGGGTATGGGGGAGCCATCCGTCGCCGTGATCATCGGTGATGGCGTGGCGTCCGGCGGAGATCACGACGGCGGCGGCACTCGCCATCGCCTCATCGAGCCGCTCCTGCACATCGAGAATCCCGCTCAACGCCAACCCCATTCGCGTCAGCCGACCATAGGCGGTGACGGTTTCGGAATCGAGGATGGTGTACCGCTCCGGCGGTGCGCCCGGGGCGTCGTCGGCGCGGATCGGTTCGATGAGGCCGTACTCGGCGAGCCGCTCGAAATGGGTGGGGTTGCGGGTGTTGAGCAACTCCCGCAGATCGTCGGCACTCATCGTCGTCGACGTCGCCCGCGACCACCGTTCCGAGACGATCTCCTGGATGCCGAGCACTTCGGCAAGGTCCTCGCCGCGCTGCAGGCCGGTGATGAAGTCGCTGATGTGGCGGATCGTAAATCCGCGCCGCAGCAGATCGTTGATGACCTTGAGCCGGGCCAGATGGACATCGGTGTAGATCGCGATCCGGCCGCGGCGAGTCGGACGGGGGAGTAAGCCGCGATCCTGATAGCCGCGCACATTGCGGGTCGTCGTCCCCGCGGCACGCGCCAGGTCATCGATGCGGTACTCGGTCACCGCCACATTGTCCCAGATGGTGTCTCGCATCCGGGCAGCACCGGGTAAGTCGCCTACAGGTCCAGGGTCAGCGGCCCGTTGCCGCGGGAGACGCAGGTCAGGAACGTTCCGGACTCTCGCTCGGGCTCGGTGAGGATGCCGTCGCGGTGATCCACCTCGCCGGCGAGCACCCGCACCTTGCACGTCCCACAGAAACCCTGCTGACACGAGTACGGCACCGCCGGCACCACCCGGCGGACCGACGCCAGCACCGACTCGTCGGCCGCCACCTCCACGTCGACGCCGCTGCGTGCGAGCGTCACGGTGAACGGCGCACCGTTCTCCACCGGCGGCGGGCTGAAGCGTTCGTAGTGCAGTTCGATGTCGGGGCGGTTGCCGAGATGCCCCCGCAGACGTTCCAGCATCGGGACCGGACCACAGCAGTACACCGCCATCGTCGACGGCGCCGTACCGGTCTCCGGGTCGATACCGGTCAGGTCATCCATCGTCGGCAGGCCGTGCTCATCGTCGGTGCGGATGGTGATCTTGTCGCCGAAGCGCGCCACCTCGTCGAGGAACGGGATGGAGTCGCGGGAGCGTCCGAGGTAGATCATCGACCAGTCCAGGCCGAAGCGGTCGGCAGCGGCCAGCATCGGCAGGATCGGCGTGATGCCGATGCCGGCGGCGATGAACCGTACCGACCGCGCCGGTGAACCGTGGCCCGGAACAGCGAGCGGAAAAGCGTTGCGCGGCCCCTTGATCCGGATCTGATCGCCGACGGCGAGCTCGTCGTGCACCTCGACGGAGCCGCCGCCTCCGTCGGGGATGCGCCGCACCGCAATGCGATAGGTGTGCCGGTCGGCGGGATCGCCGCACAGCGAGTACTCGCGCATCCGCCCGGACCGCAAGAGCAGATCCAGGTGTGCACCGGCATGCCAGCGCGCAAGCATACCGCCGTCGGGGGCGGCGAACGTCAGCGCGACGACGTTCTCGTCCTCGGCGACCACCTCGCGACCGATGATCCGCACGGTGCTGACCCCGTCGTCGGATGTGGTGGGGTGCAACGGCGCCAGCGGACGCCAGAACGGGAACCATGCCTTGAGGACGCCGGTGCCCACCGTGAGGATCGGGTCGTGGCGCCACCGTCCGTAGAGGTGCGGCGGCGGTGAGGTGAGCGCCGTCGTGTGCGGATGCGCGTGCTGATTCATGGATCCCTCGTGCCGTCGACGGTGGGTCAGCCGGCGTTGCGGGCGGCAGGCGAGGACGACAGATATGCCACCGCCTGTGCAGTGCTGCCGATCTCGTCGGGATGGAAGCCCGGTCGGAAGTAGGAGAAGGTGGACAGCACCACCCGCCACAGCGGCGGAAGCACCCCGGCGCGAACCGCCCGGAAGTACTGTCGACGACGCTGGAAGTAGTTGGCGTGCAGCGTCCTGTCCTGTTTCACGATGAATCGGAAGCCCCGGAAGATCAGGAACAGGAGCACAGGTAACACGATGACCATCGCGCGTCCCCGTCGTAGGTAACTGTCACCGAAATAGGCGGCGACATCGTGGGCTACCGCGCGATGCTCGACCTCTTCGGCGCCGTGCCACATGAAGAGGTCGGCCATGGTGCGGTCGGCGTCGTTCTCGAGCCAGGTGTTGTTCAGGGCGAAATCGCCCAGGATCGCGGTGTAGTGCTCGAGCGCGGCGATCAGCCACAACCGCTCGATGAGGTGCTTCTGCTGAGCCGCGGGCGTCCCGGTGTGCATGGGGCCCAGGACCTTTCGGAAGATCCATTCCATCTGCAGCTGGTAGGGCTTCGGGTCGATGCCGTGTGCGTCGAGCCACTCCCACAGCACGTGATCGTGGGCCTCGGCGTGCATCGCCTCCTGTCCGATGAATCCGCGCATCGCGGCCGCGAGCTTCTCGTCCTTCACCAGCGGCAACGCCTCGTTATAGGTTTGGACGAACCAGCGTTCTCCCTCGGGCAGAAGGAGGTTCAGGACGCTGATGAAGTCGGACGCGACCGGGTGGTTCGGAATCCAGTGCAGGGGAGTCCGGGCCCAGTCGAACTCCACGTTGCGGGCATGCAACTCGACGGGGCCGGGGTCGGCGTCGTCGTCGATTCGATATGCGTTGGCGCTCATGGTGACTCCTATCCGGCGACTTTCTGGCGTGCGGCGATCCGTGACATCCACGGGGCAAAACGGTAGACGCGATATCCCAGCTTGGCCTCGGGCGTCACGGGAACGACGGCGCGGTTGGCGTGGATCGACGCGACGATGTCGCGGGCGACCTTGTCCGGGGTGAAACCGCGCCGCTGATAGAAGCGGTCGAGCTTATCCCGTTGTGCCGCTTCGGTATCCGCATCCAGCCCAGCGATCGGGGTGCGCGAGATGATGTTGGTGTCCACGATGCCGGGGCAGATCGCTGTCACGCCGATCCGGTGCTCGGCGAACTCGGCCCGCAGTGACTCCGTGAACAGCAGGACACCCGCCTTCGACGCCGAGTAGACGCCCAGACCGCGCTGCGGGGTGAATGCGGCGGCCGATGCGATGTTCACGATGCGGCCGCCGATGCCGCGTTCCACCAGCTGCCGGCCGAAGACCCGGCTACCCGTGATCACGCCGCGCAGATTGACGTCGAGCAGTCGATCGACCTGATCGTCGGTGGCGTCCAACGCGCCTCCGCTCAAACCGATTCCGGCGTTGTTCACGACGATGTCCGGCACACCGTGCTCGGCACGGACCCGCTTGGCGAACTCGGTGAACGCCGCGGTGTCGGAGACGTCGAGATGGAAGACGTGCGCCTGCGCGCCCCGGGCGGTGGCCTCACGGGCCGTCTCCTGCGCGGCGGCATCGTCGACGTCGGCGAGGACGAGGTTGCATCCCTGCTCGGCCAGCGCGAAGGCGGTCTCCCGCCCGATGCCACTACTCGCGCCGGTGACGACTGCCAATTGTCCGGCGAGGCGTCCGGGATGCCCCAGGATTCTGGCGCCGGCGATGGCTGCGACCGGAACGTCGGTGACGTCATCGTGGGCGGTCGACTGTGCCGCGATGAACTCACCCGCGACATCGGCGAGGTACGCCGGATTCGTATACGGCAGCCAGTGCCCGGTGGAGGCGGTCCGCCGCCACAGACGCCGTGCGCGCGTGTGGGTTTCGTCGAAGATGGCCGGACGCAACGCGATATCGCGCTGGTTGATGACCTCGAGGACCGGCACCTCGGTGGAGCGCGGCCGCGGATTCGCGAGCTTGGCGCGGATATTCGCCCGGTAGAGCGCGAGTCCGGAGATCATGTCCGCGCGCAGGGTATCGGCCACCACCACGTTCGCGCGCGGTGTGCCCTCGACGCGATGGAGGAACTCGGCCCAGATACGGCTGCTTCCCACGGCGCCGAAGAACACCCGCGGTGCGATCGGCAGCTGGAAGAACACGGTGTACGCCGACGATCCCGCCTGCGAGAGTGCACGCGCCAGATTGCGCGGGGTGGGTCGTCGGAGGTGGGCGCGGGCCCACTCGCTCAGGTAATCCAGGTTGGGGCCCGAGACCGACACGAACGAGCCGATCCGACGATGCGCACCCGGGCGCGTGACCGCCTCCCAGGCCTGCACCGATCCCCAGTCGTGCGCGACGAGGTGGACGGGCGCATCGGGGGAGATGGCCTCGGCGACGGCGAACAGGTCGTCGGCCAGGACGCTCAGCCGGTAGTCCGAGTCGCTGCCGGGATGATCACTCGCGCCGAAGCCGCGGCAGTCATAGGCGAACACGCGGAACCGCTCGGCCAGTGTCGGTGCGATGTGCGTCCACAGGTGATGGGTGTCCGGCCAGCCGTGGATCAGCAGGACGACGGGACGACCATCGGTCGACGACGCGTCGTCGGATACCCCATCGTCGGGCGCACCGTCCTCGGTTGCCCCGTCGACAGCCTCGAAAACAGCGAGACGGACATCGCCGTTGCGGACTTCACTCCTGCGCCATGACACCACAATGCTCCCCTTCGAGCCGACCCCTGGTGCCGGTAGACGTTACCACCGGTTACAGGTAAGTGGTAGCGCGTCGAAGGGGAGGATTGCGATAGTGCAGGTTATTGCCGGTAGGACGAGAGGAAATTGCCGATCCGCTCGATGGCCTCGCCGAGATCCCGCGACCACGGCAGCGTGACGATCCGGAAGTGGTTGGTGTCCTCGAGATTGAATCCGGTGCCCTGGACCACGAGGATCTTCTCCTGCAGCAGCAGATCCTGGACGAACAACTCGTCGTTGTGGATCTCGTGGACCTCGGGATCGAGCTTCGGGAACGCGTACAGCGCGCCCATCGGCTTCACGCAGCTCACGCCCGGAATGGCATTGAGCTTCTCCCAGGTCACGTTGCGCTGCTCGAAGAGTCGGCCGCCGGGGGAGACCAGAGCGTCGATGCTCTGATATCCGCCGAGCGCGACCTGGATCGCGTGCTGGCCCGGGACATTGGCACACAGACGCGTCGACGCGAGGATGCCAAGGCCTTCGATGAAGCCCGCAGCGTGATCCTTGGGGCCGGTGATGACCATCCAGCCTGCCCGGTAGCCGCAGACGCGGTAGGCCTTCGACAGGCCGTTGAACGTGATGCACAGCAGGTCAGGGGCCAGGGACGCGACGCTGATGTGCTTGGCGTCGTCGTAGAGGATCTTGTCGTAAATCTCGTCGGCGAGGATCAGCAGCGAGTGCTCCCGCGCCAGCTCGACGAGTTGCTCGAGAACCTCGCGCGAGTACACCGCACCCGTCGGATTGTTCGGGTTGATGATCACGATCGCCTTGGTCCGCGGCGTGATCTTGCTGGCGATGTCCTCGATATCGGGGTTCCAGCCGTTGTCCTCGTCGCACTTGTAGTGCACCGAGCGGCCACCGGAGAGGGCCGTCATGGCCGTCCACAGCGGGTAATCCGGTGCGGGGATGAGGACTTCATCGCCGTCGTTCAGCAACGCCTGCATCGTCATCGTGATGAGTTCGGAGACCCCGTTGCCCAGGATCACGTCGTCGACGTCGAAGAAGGGGAAATCGGGGATGAGCTCGTAGCGGGTCACCACGGAGCGTCGTGCCGAGAGCACACCCGCCGACTCGGAGTACCCCTGTGAATAGGGCAGCGCGTGGATCATGTCGCGCATGATGACGTCCGGCGCCTCGAAACCGAACAGGGCCGGATTGCCGATGTTCAGCTTCATGATCCGGTGGCCCTCGGCCTCCAATCGCGCCGCGTGTGCGTGCACCGGTCCACGGATCTCGTAGCACACGTTCTGCAGCTTCTGCGACTGCTCGAGTGGCTTGAGGTTCTGATTGCGGTGGGTTACATGCGGTCTACTCACGAGTTCAATTGTGACAGCCCAGGGCAAACGGGTTTTTCGCGGCGCCGCCCCGGCCGCCCCCACGCCCCACAAACGCATCGAGCGCGCCCCGGATGGGACGCGCTCGATACGAGTGACTATCTGGGGTTATTTGTGGCCGGGCCGTTTCTTGCCTGCCGCGATGCCGAAGCCCTTCGCCTTGGTCGCTCCGGTCGTCTCGAACGCCCGATCCGACGCGCCATTCGACGACGGTTCCGGAAGCTCTTCTGCGACAGCGGGTTCCGTCTCGTCGACGGCCTCCTCGGCCGGAGCTTCTGCCTGGACCTCTGCCTCTGCCGGGACCTCCGGCTCAGCCGCGGCTGCGGGGAGCTCGGGCTCGGCTGGTTCCGACTCGGCGGCCGGGGCCTCGGGCTCGCTCGGTGCAGGCGCCACAGGAGCAGCAGCGGGGGCCTTCGCCGCACCACCCGGGCGCTTCTTGCCTGCGGACATACCGAAGCCCTTGGCCTTGGCCGGCTTGTCCTCGGTCAGCACCGCTGCGGATCCGCTCGGTGCGGAGTCGACGGCCTCGGCCGGAGCGCCGGCAGGTGCCTCGTCGGCAACCTCTGCCGGAGCTGAAGCCTCTGCCGGAGCGGGGGCCTCTGCCGGAGCTGAAGCCTCAGGAGCCGACTCGGCAGGAGCGGCGGCAGCGGGAGCAGCGGCGGCGGGAGCAGAGGCCGCAGCAGGAGCCTTGGCGGCGCCACCCGGTCGCTTCTTGCCCGCCGACATCCCGAAGCCCTTGGCCTTGGCCGGCTTCTCCTCGGTCACCGCGGGAGCCGCGACCGTCGCCGTGGCGGCCGTGGCGGCCGTGGCGGCGGTGGTTGCGGTGTCGGCGGTGTCGGCGGTCGGCTCGGCGTCGGCGGGTGCGTCCACCTGGCTCTCGGCCGGAGCGGTTACACCGGCGTCGGCCGCTGCGGCGTTGGGTGCCGCGGCCTTCTGGCCGGGTCGCTTCGCCTTACCCATGCCGAAGCCCTTCGACGCGGGCTTCTTCTCCTCGGCGGCCTCCGCAGCCGGGGCAGCAGCCGCCGACTCGACGGCGGCCGACGATTCGGCTTCGGCGGGAGCCGGTTTCGTGCTTCCGCCACCGGGCTTCTTGATGCCCTTGCCCATGCCGAATCCCTTGGCGGCGGGCTTCTTCTCTTCTGCCGGAGCGGCAGGAGCAGCAGCCTCGGCGGCCGGAGCGGCGGCAGCAGCCGGAGCAGCACCTCCACCGGGCTTCTTCATGCCCTTGCCCATGCCGAATCCCTTGGCGGCAGGCTTCTTCTCTTCTGCCGGAGCGGCAGGCGCCGCGGCAGCGGCGGCCGGAGCGGCGGCGCCACCCGGCTTCTTGCCGCCCTTCATGCCCAGGCCGACCTTGGCCTTCGGCTTCGCCTCCTCGGTCGCCGCCGGTGCAGCGGCCGCGACCTTCGCCGGCTCGGGTTCCGGCTCGGGCTCGGGTGCGGCCTTCTTCGGGTAGAGGAACTCGCCACCGCGATCCACCTCGGGCAGCCCGCGCTTGACGCCCTCGAGGAGCATCTGAGCGACGTCGACGACCTCGATCTGTCCTTCGAGTTCGGTGCCGCTGGTTCGGGCGGTCACGCCGTCGGTCAGCATCACGCGGCAGAACGGGCAGCCGGTCGCGACCTTCTTGGTCTCCGCGGTCGACGACGCGAGCGTGTCGAGTGCCTCGTCGACGCGGTCGATGTTGATGCGCTTACCGATCTGCTCTTCCATCCACATGCGTGCGCCACCGGCGCCGCAGCACATGGAACGCTCGCCGTGGCGTGGCATCTCGTTCAACGCCGAGCCCGCCGCGGCCATCAGCTCACGCGGAGCCTCGTAGACCTTGTTGTGGCGGCCCAGGTAGCACGGGTCGTGATAGGTGACACCCTCGCCGACGGGTGCGACCGGCACCAGGCGCTTCTCCCGCACGAGGCGATTGAGCAGCTGCGTGTGGTGGACCACCTCGAAGCGTCCGCGTTCGCCGTCGACCTGCGGGTACTCGTTGCCCAGGGCGTTGAAGCAGTGCGCACAGGTGACGACGATCTTCTTCGGCTGCGCGGGTGCCGTCGCGAAGACCTCGCTCATCATCTCGATGTTCTGCTGCGCCAGCATCTGGAACAGGAACTCGTTGCCCGCGCGGCGGGCCGAGTCGCCGGTACACGTCTCGCCCTCGCCGAGGACCAGGAAGTTCACCGCGGCGATGTCGAGCAGTTCGGCGACGGCCTTCGTGGTCTTCTTGGCGCGGTCCTCGTAGGCGCCGGCGCAGCCGACCCAGAAGAGGTACTCGAAGCCGTCGAAGGATTCGACGTCCTTGCCGTAGACGGGGATGTCGATGTCGATCTCGTCGATCCAGTTGGTGCGCGCCGAGGAGTTCTGCCCCCACGGGTTGCCCTTGTTCTCGAGGTTTTTGAACATGCCGGCGAGCTCGGTCGGGAAGTCCGACTCGATGAGCACCTGATACCGGCGCATGTCCAGGATGTGATCGACATGCTCGATGTCGACGGGGCACTGCTCGACGCACGCACCACACGTGGTGCACGACCACAGCGTCTCGGTGTCGATGACGGCACCGAGCGATTCGGGATCGATGACACCGTCCTCGACGACGATTCCCTCACCGCCTCCGGTGGCGCCCTTCGACTCGCCGACGAGCTTGCGCGCGGCCTCGGCGCGAGCGGCCTCGGGGATCGCGTTGAGCTTGTCCTCCAACACGTTTCCGTCGGCGTCGACGAGGCCGACCTCCTCGCCGCCCATGTCCGTGCGGCCGCCGGCCAGCAGGTACGGAGCCTTGGCCAGGCCGTGATCCCGCAGCGACATGATGAGCAGCTTGGGGCTCAACGGCTTTCCGGTGTTCCAGGCGGGGCACTGCGACTGACAACGGCCACACTCGGTACAGGTGGTGAAGTCCAGCCAGCCCTTCCAGGAGAAGTCCTCGATCTTGCCGGCACCGAAGGCGTCGACGTCGGGGTCGGCGGTCTCCATGTCGAGTACCTTGCCGTCGGACATCATCGGCTTGGCGGCACCGAGGGCGACGCCGCCGTCCTGCTCACGCTTGAAGTAGATGTTGAAGAACGCCGAGAAGCGGTGCCACGCAACACCCCAGTTGAGGTGCGTACCGACGAGAAGCAGGAACAGGCTGCCCGACAGAAGCTTGATCAGGGCGAAGATACCCACCATGTTGGGGCTGGCCGGCAACAGCTCGGCGACGCGCATGGTGAAGAAGTCGGAGTACGGATTGCTGTGGTGATAGGTCGCGATCTTGCCGGCCTTCACGAAGATCATGCCCAGGCCCTCGACGAGGACGATCGCCTCGATCGTGTACGCCGGGATGAACCGCGAGCCGGAGAACCGAGAGATGCGCTCGGGCACGCGCGGGTGATTCAGCTGGCGGATGACGATGAGCGTCACGATGCCGACGACGGTGCCGATGCCCAGCAGCTCATCCCACAGATGCCAGGCGAAGCTGTCGCCGAACAGCGGCCAGTGGAACTCGGGGTTGATCGATTGCCCGTAGGCCTCGAAGAACAGCAGCATGCCGCCGAGGAAGCCGATCATCACCAGCCAGTGGGCGATACCGACGGTCCGGAACTTCACCATGCGGGTGTGGGCGATGAACTCCTTGATCATCGTCCACAGACGCGGGAAGAACGGCCAGAACCGCGTGGAGTCGACCTTCTGCCCGAGGCGGATGTTCTTGACGATGCCAAAGGCGCCGCGAACGAAGAACACCCAGCACGTCAGGCTGAGGAGGACACCGATGGTTCCCAAGGTGAGCGTCATGGGCGTCATGCGCGTGTACCGGCCTTTCTCTAGGTCGATCACAGATGACCCGCACGGGCTGAAGATGCGCAGGGTCGACGTGTACTACAGGTAACCGTAATTCCTCGACCCGACGACGCGCTGCCAAGGCTGACCTAACTTAACGTCCCGCTCAGCGGAGACGCGGCCCATGTCTAACGATCGCTCGGTCCGAGGAATCAAGCGTTATCGTACTCGTCAGTAACTTACTTTCGAGTCAGGTGCCGATAGGTGTGACGCGTGCAACCTTCTCGAGCTCCTCGAGTGCCGTATCGAGGTGGGTGAGCAGCCGCTGGAGGCTCGGGAGCTCCTTGCGAGCACCGATCAGCCCGAAGTTCACGTGGTCGGCCGTCGACGTGACGGTGATGTTCAATGCCGATCCCTCCATCGGGATCGACACCGGATACACGCCGGTGAGCCGTGCGCCGTTCCAGTACATCTCCTCGGTCGGGCCCGGCACGTTGCTGATGATGAGATTGAACTGCGGCGGCGTGTACTGGACGAAACCCGGCACGGTCGCCAGGGCCAGCGGCGCGATGTTGATCGCCCCGAGCGCGAGCTGCTGCAGCGGGGAGAGTTGACGAACCACGCGCTTGGCCTCGCGTGTCGATGCGATCACCGTGTGCACCCGCCGCTCCGGATCGGGTTGATCGGTCGCCAGGTTGCACAGGATCGCGGTGACCGCGTTGCCGTCGTCCTCGTCGCCGCTGTGCAGCGAGACCGGCATCAGCGCGATCAACGGTGAATCCGGCAGTTCGTCGCGGTCGATCAGATAGGACCGCAGCGCTCCCGAGCACATCGCGACGACGACGTCGTTGAGCGTCATGTCGAGCCCGGCGGCCACCGAGCGGAGCCGTTCGATCTCCCACTGCTGCGCCGCGAAGCGTCGGGCGCTGCCGATCGCGACGTCGAGAATCGTCTTGGGGGCGGGTTTGAACGGCGGGGTGAAGTCGTCGTTGGTCACCGCATTCCATGCGATGCGGGCCGCCGCGGGTGCGACGCCGACGATCTGGCCGGCCACTCCGGCGGCCGCCCCCGCGAAGCCGGCTACCTGCCCGGCCGCGCCCATGAGGCCCGAAATGACCGATTCGCCACCGGATTCCGACGTTTCCACCGATGTGGGCGCCTTCGGGTGCGACGGCCGGTACTCCCAGGGGGCGCCGCAATCCCGGCTCTCCGGGTCGGTCGTGAGGGTCCGCTCGAGGAGGCGCAGCGCCGTCACTCCGTCGACGAGGGAGTGATGCAGTTTCGAGTAGATGGCGAGCTGGCCGTCAGCGAGGCCTTCGATGACGTGGACCTCCCACATCGGGCGATTGCGGTCGAGCAGCGCGCCATGATGCAGCGAGATGTAGCGCAACAGCTCACGGATGCGACCCGGCCGCGGCAGTACGATCCGGCGCACGTGATAGTCGAAGTCGAGTTCCTCGTCGTAGGTCCACGCGACGTTGCCGAGGATCGTCACCGGCGAGGCCGGCCGCTTCCGGAAGAGGCTGTGCAGGTCGCCGACGTCGTGAAACTTCTCGTAGACCTCCTCGGCGAGGTCCGACGCCGTCTGCCCCTCGCGCGGCTCGAACAGCTGCAGGCCGCCCACGTGCATCGGTTGTTCACGGGTCTCCGCGATCAGGAACATCGCCTCGTTGACGGGCATGTATGGCATGGGTGCCCCTCCTCTCCGATCACAACCAGATGTGATTGCGTTCACAGTAGGCCGCAATCTCGGCGGACGCGAACGGCGGGGTCGATCTACTCTTCGACGCGTGCCTCCTCCCGTCTCCCGGCCGTGGCGTTGGGCGTTCGCCGCTGCCATCGGGATCGTGCTTGTGGTGACGATCGCCGCCACCTGGATTCACGTCGCGGCGTCGGGCCGCATCGTCGACGACGACGCGGTGGCGCCCGGTTCGACGATCGTCGTGTTCGGCTCACTCGTGCGCGACGGCGCACCGGGAGATTACGTCCGGGGTCGCCTGGATTCCGCTATCGACCTGTACCGACAGGGCAAGGTGGCGCGAATCATCAACTCCGGCAACGGGACCGAGGATGCGGGCGACGAACCGCGGGTGATGCGCACCTACCTTGCGGCGCGCGGCGTGCCGTCGTCGATCATCGTCGACGATCCGGCCGGGATGGACACCGAGGCGACGTGCCGTCGGATCGGTCGACTCGACGCCGATGGTCGACGACCCGTCGTCCTGATCACCCAGGACTTCCATGCGGGACGGGCGGTCGCGCTGTGTCGTCGGGTGGGGATCGATGCGGTGGCCGTGGAGGCGGGCTGCGAGTGTGCGGTGTGGACGCAAGTGCGCAATCACCTGCGCGAGACGTTCCTGGCCGGGCCGCGGGCCCTGCTCTCGGCGATTACCGCCGGCTGAGGCGGGGCAGCGTCAGCGGGAGTCGCGGGCGGCCGGTCAGGTAGAGCGAGCCGGGCAGGTGCCGCAGCACCTCCACCACCAGCAGCGAGCCGGCGAGGGTCCCGAGGTAGACGGCGAGGGTGCCGAACGGCTGCCCGAGGTTCGCCAGGATCCACGGCTGATCACTGTCGGGCGCGGTGGGCAGCAGGATGACGAACATCACCAGCACGTGGGCGAGGAAGACGCCGAACGACCGGTTCGACGCGAAGGTGACCGCGCGGGCGAACCCGGGGGTGAAGTCGCGCCAGTGTGTCGACCAGTTCAGCGCGGCGGCGTAGAGGCACGCGATGGCCACGACGAGGAACGGCAGCAGCGTCGGCTGGAAGGCGGCGGCAGCGTAGATCGGCCGCTGATCCAGACCCCAGACGCGGTAGAGGAACGTACCCACCGCGAACCCGCCGGTCAGCACCAGCGCACCGAAGAGCCACCAGCCCTTGCCGGAGAGCCACTTGCCGATCGCATCGCGATGCACCGCCGCGACCGCGCCGTAGAGGATGAAGAACTGATACGGGATGAACGTCGCGTAGTGATGCCACCAGTACCCGACGAGCCACTCCGGCGGCTGCCAGTGCGTGATCGTCATGACGATGCCGAATTGCAGAGCCGCGCTGGCCGCGAGCAGCAGGGCATGGTGGTCGCGGGTTTTACGTACCAGCCACAGCACCAGCGGGAACAGCAGATACACCTGCAACATCACGAACAGGAAGTACATCTGGAAGCCGGATAGCCCCCACTTGAGCAGGTCTGCGAACTCATCGAGGCTGGTCGGGATCTCGGTCAGCCGACCGTTGGCCCACATGTCCTCGACGATCCAGTAGATCGCCGACCACAGCAGGTACGGGAAGATCACCAACTTGATCCGCCGACGCCAGAACGCGATCGAACTGAAGTCGGCCTTGTCGAAGTTCTGGTACATCAGCACGAAGCCGGTCAGCGCGAAGAAGGTGTTGCGCGTGAAGTGCAGCAGCAGGCTGGTGGTGTTCACTCCGACGCTGTCCCACTCATCGGTGGTCTGCGTCAGGCAGTGCACAAAGATCACGAGCGAGAAGGTCGTCGCCCGGATGAGGTCGAGATGATGCAGATACGCCTTGCGGGCCTTGCGGGGCGCCTGGCCATCGAGGGTTGCCGACGAGACGCGCGACGCGGAACGTTGCGGCGCGAGTGCGGTCATCGTCATACCCCCTGATGTCGTCGTGTGTTTCTTGCGCCGTTTGGCAGGCTAACAACCGAACCTGGACACTCCCTGTGACCTCCGCGGCTGTCCTGCGAAAACACCCCGCAAGTGTGATGTCCATCTCAATTCTGAGGGTTGCGTCCACAAGAGGCATCGCCCACGACGAGGTGGCCGTCGGATCGACGTCGACGCTGGTATGGCACGGTGTGTGCACTGTGAGTCGGTGTGCTGGCGAGTCGGTGCTGTTGCGGCGGTGCTGTTGAAGGCGAGGAGTTCCGGTGCGTAGAAGTGGATGGTCGATGGCCGACGCGCCACCGATGAACGGCGCCGTCGTCGTGGTGACCGGCGCCAACTCGGGGATCGGGTTGGAGACCACCCGGCACCTCGCACGCCTCGGCGCCCGTGTGGTGATGGCGTGCCGCAATCCCGCCTCCGCCGAAACGGCGCGCGTCGATGTCCTCGGTTCGGTGCCCGACGGCGATGTGTCCATCGTCCACGTCGACCTCGGTGATCTGGCGTCGGTGCGTGCCGCCGCGAAGGAGATCGCCGCGACGCATCCGTCTGTTGATGTCCTGATCAACAACGCGGGTGTGATGGCCGGGCAGCGTGAACTCACCGCCGATGGCTTCGAGATGGATTTCGGTACCAACTTCCTGGGCCACTTCGCTCTGACGGGGCTGCTCCTCGACGTGCTGACCGCGCCCGGCCGCGGTGGCCGTCGGAGTCGGATCGTCACGGTCGGCAGCAAGGTGTCCCGCGCCGGTGTCATCGACTTCGACGACCTGCGCATGGACCGGGGATTCACTCCGGGGAAGGCCTACTCGAGGGCCAAGCTCGCGCAGACGGTATTCGCCATCGAGTTGCAGCGACGCCTCGCGGCCGCCGGGGTGACGTCGCCGTTGTCCGTCGTGGCCCATCCGGGCGCGACGCACAGCGGGGTGATGCGCGAACAGCGTGGACTGCGGTGGCTGTTCACCACGCCTTCGTTGCGGCGGGTGCGTCGGACGTTCATCATGGACGGCCCCGAGGGTGCGCTCTCCTCGGTGCGGGCGGCGACGGATCCGGGAGTGCTCGGTGGGCAGTATTACGGTCCGCGCGGCCGCGGCGGATTATCCGGTCCGCCCGAACTCACCCAGCTGTCCCCGGTGGTAAACGATCTCGATCTCGCGCGTCGGTTGTGGGACACCGCCGAAGAGCTGACCGGCGTCGAGATCACTCTGCCTGCGCAATCCCGCGGATGAGGTCCGCGAGCATCTCGTCGCCACGTCCGTAGTGGGCGGCCGCGTAGCGAAGTGCCGTCGATGCGGCGTCGGCCTCGGCCGCCAACTGTCCCAGGACGTCGCGCCACGACGCCGTGAAGTCCGCCACCGCATCGGCGACGTCGGTCGCCCACGGGAGATCCGCCGTCTCGATGTCGTCGGAATGAGTGCCGAGAATGACTGCGGCAGTGCGCCATTCGGTGCTGATCCGGGTGACGTGTGCGCGATCGATGTGCATGTCAGGAGCCTCCGAGGGGAAGTCGGCGGAGGAGGCCGGGGAGGCCCTCGCGTAGGTGGAGCAATTCGGTGCGGTCGAGAGAGTCAAGAATCCCGCGGCGGGAGTCGCGTGTGATGTCGTCGCCATGGCCCGACACGATCGCCGCGAGGTTGCGCAGCGATTCGGAGCCGGGTTCGAAGTAGCCGGTGTGCGCGTCGATGTACAGAGAATCCGACGCACCTTCGGCACCGAACCGCTGCGCGCCGAATCCGGTTGTGAGCGGGTCGTTGCCCAGTGTGACCCCGGAGTACGGGATTCCGGGGACGGCGCCGAGGTGTGCCACCGGGTCCATGTCGTCGGCGGCGACGAAGACGTTGCTCGCCCCGATGCCGAAATCCTCGGCACGGGCGATCGGCCCGGCGCCGGGTGAACCGAGGAGCGTCACCGTGTCGACGATCCCCGCCAGGCGTCCGTCGGCGCCGGCGAAGCCGACCGTCGTAGACCCGTAACTGTGTCCGATGACATGCAGTGACGGACCCGGTGCTCCGCCGCCGGACACGACATCGCGGGCTACGGCGAAATCGCGGAGATCGGCCGCGAGTGCGTCACCGCCGGCGGCCGCCTTCTCCTCGCCGGCGACATCGAGGAGACCGCTCATACCGCTCGGCGCGTCGTAACCGATCCAGGCCACGGTCGCGACGGTGCCGCCCGATGCCTTCGCTTCCTTGTGCAGCGCAAGGGTATTGCCCACACCGTCCGACGCCGTTCGGGCGGTGGTGCCGAGGCCGGGCACGGAGAACGAGACGTTGCTCGCCCGGTCCATGTCGCCGATCCCGATGACCGCGCGGCCGTCGTCACCGAAGGCGTCGGGGTCGTAGTCGTAGAGGGTCACCGGTTCACCACCGCTCTCGCGTTCGGCTCGGTCGACGGCGGCACGGATCTCCCGAACGTTCCGGTCGCGATCGGTGAGCCCACGTAACGGTGCACGCGTCGACCGCTGAACAACTTTCGCGTCAACCGCCGCGATGTCCCGGTCGAGCAGAACACGGTTCGCGGCATTGCGAGCCGACGACGGCAGCCCGCCGGCGTGCGCGAGATGCTCCGGGATCTCACGGGTCACGGCCTCCTGTTCGGCCGCGGTGAGCTCCGACCACCACTGCCCGCGCGCCGTCGAGGTGAGGGCGTCGATGTCGCTGGAAACCGCGCCGCGGTGCACGGCGTCCAGTGCGGACCGCAGGTCGACGGCGGAATCGGCAAGCGTGCCGCCGCGGATGGCGTTCGACGTCTGCCGCAGACCCGTGACACGGTGTAGAGCGGTGGAGAGGTCTGTCTCGTTCGCGGCGATGTCGCGACGAAAGAGGCTGCGCCGCTGAGTGTATGCGTCGATCTGACGGGCGAGGGCGATGGCTCGGAGGTGGGCGGTCGCGAGGACGGTGGCAGCGGTATGGCCGGGGTTCAGTGTCATCCGGGCGACGTCGTCGGACAGCATGTCGACCTCCCGTGTGAGGTACGTGTGCTCGGCGTGCAACGCGTCATGCCGGTGCCGGAGTTGTGTGAGGCGATCGGCATAGGCGGTGACGCCGCGTGCAGCGACGGTGAGGGCGTCGTAGGCGAGGCCGGTCTCGCGGGCGATGGGCGCCACCGCGTTCACGTAGGCGCCGGCGGCGGGCGACGCCCACGTCGATCCACTCTCCCCGATACCGGACACCGCCGCCCCAGATGAGTAGTCCTGCTGTGCCTCAATGACGTTGGCGGCAAACGCCCAGCGTCGAGCGGCGGTCTCGGCATCCGCCGGATCGCCCTCGGGTAGGGGTGGCGGGAGTGGGGGTGACGGGATGTCGATGGCGGAACCCATGGGCCGTTTCTCCTGCGTCGGGGTGGGCGGAAATGTTCGTCCCCCATCTGACGCGGCGGCTCACCCAACGGGTTCCGTCCAGATCTGTGCCTGTGTACAGAGAACGGGCGCAACGGGTTTCCTCCACAGAAACGACGACGCTCCCGGCGTCAACCGGGAGCGTCGTCGTATGTGGTTGTCGGTGTGGATCAGATGCGGCGAGCGACCTTGCCCGCGGCGTTGAGGGTGTCACCGTTCACGGAGTACAGAACATGCAATCCGTTGGGGGACTGGGCGGGCGCGCCGTTGCAGACCGTGTCACCGGCGATGCAGTAGCGGATCGTCTTGGCTCGGTAGGCCTTACCGATGACCATCGGCGGGGCGCCGGCACTCGCGAGCCAGTTGGCCGACGGCGGCGCGAACAGGACGATCGCGGCGACCTTGTCGGAGATCGCCGGCGACAGCGGCGGCGGCACCTGATCCTGGTAGCGCTGGTACTGCGCCGGGACGTCGATCTTGTCGGCGACGCTGAAGCCGGCGACCGTCGCGCCCTGTGAGTTACCGCCGAGCACGATCTTGGTGTCGGGGCAGGCGGCGGCGAGGTAGCGGACACGCTTCTGCGTGTCCCGAACGCCGATGGCGACCGAGTTCGCGATGGCCAGCTTGTTGTTGAACTTGTCGCTCGCCGGGTAGTTGACGCCGTAGCCGACGACCGACTTGCCGGGCAGCTGATTGCGTAGCGCGGCGAGGAACGATTCGCCGGTCAGGCCGAGGGGAGGGGCGGGCTCCACGGTGCCGCGGGCAAAGATCAGCTCGACATCCGGGCAGCTCGCAGCGCGAGCCGGAGAGGCCTGGGTGCTCACGATCGCGAACGCGCCGCCAAGCGCCAGTACCAGACAGCTAAAGGTCACAAATAGACGTTTTGCCATGGGCACATGGTAGTGGACTGAGCCACTATCGGAAGTGTCCGGAGGGCTCTGGTCAGGATCATTGCCGGTCAGCGCGCTGTTCACATGACGGTGTGTCGGGTCCATGGGGGTGGATCGGACGCGGCGGGCGGTCGGATGGGTGGATTCGCGATGATTCTTCGACGCCAGGACGGTCTATCTCCCTCACCACGCGCACGAAACGGAGGGACCTCATGACGATCAGGCAGTTGCTCTTCATCCACGGCGCGGGCGGATACGACGACGACAAGCCCGTCGCGAATCGGCTCCGCACCGAACTCGCCGCCGAACTCAGGTATCCGCACCTGCCCGAGGACGACATGTCGGTCGAGGCGTGGGCGGGGCCGATTCGGGCGGCGCTGCACGAACTGAATGCCGACGGGATCGTCGTCGGGCACTCGTTCGGGGCGTCGATCCTCCTATCGGTGCTGGTGGCGGAGCCACCGAATACGTCGTCGGCCACGCTGCTCGCCATGCCGAACTGGGAACCGCACGGATGGGACGTCGAGGACTACGCCTTCACCGGGCCGGAACCCAAGACCCGACTGACTCTGCATCACTGCCACGACGACGAGGTGGTGCCCTTCGAGCACCTCGCGCTCAATGCCCGTCGACTGCCGTCGGCGGCAGTGGTGGATCACCGGTTCGGCGGCCACCAGTTCGATGGAGTAACCATCGACCTAGGGTGACCGCCTGTCGTCCCCACGGTCGATTCCCACCGACCCTCGGCAGTGTGATACTCGTCACATGAGTGCATCATCTCGATCGTGGTTGCTGCGATCTCTCGTCATCGTGGCCGCTGCGGCCTTCGCGTTGTTGTTCGTCGTTCCTGCAGGTTCCGCCCACGCGGCATCGCCCACCTGGAACGGCAGTTGGAAGATCACCTCGTTCGCCGCTTCCAAGACGGGCACCAGCCTTGCGGCCCGCCAGTCGGAGCCGGATTTCTCCGCGGTCTACGGGTACTCGTCATCGTGTTCGTGGACGGGCTGCGTCGCAACGGTTACCTCGGGGCCCGCGGCGTCGAATCCGACGGTGCCGTGGCCGCCGTCGTACCGATGGACGGGCGCGCGGTGGCAGCGTGACTTCAACTGGCAGTGGGATTGCTGGCAGGGCGCAGGCAAGGCGAAGGTCTGGAAGCCGGCCCGATCCACCCAGTATTTCGTGCCGCAGAGCAACGGCACCATGACCGGCACATGGAGCACCACCATCATCGGCGGTCCGTGCAACGGCACGGTCTCATGGAACATGAAGGCCGAGCGGGTCGGCTAGGGCGGAACTCGGCCGGGACGGGTTACCTACGTCCAGAGGCGATAGGTACACGCCGCACGCGTGACGCTGGCGGGGTTGATCTGACTGCGGTTGGTGATGTGCACGGTGAACGTGAGATGCCCTGCGCCGGTGTGGATTCGAGGTAGCCAGACATCACTGGACAGCAACCCGACGCGGTGGGCTGTGGTGCGTGCGGTACCCGATTTGCGAGTGGTGGCGTTACGCCAGTCGACCGAGATCGTCTGGGTGTAGCCCACCACCGACAACGGGTACGACGACACCACCGGCGTGTGGACGTCCGAGCGGGTGGAGCTGTCGTACACCTGCGCGACCTGGCTGATCGCCGGGAGGTTCGGGTTGTGATTGGTGAATTGAGATTCGGTTGACCTTTGGCACAGCCCCTCCAACGTCGAATATGACTTCGCGATCCCCGTGACAGTTGGTTCGCGCGGATCGCCACCTGCGTTACAGACCATTCGGCTACAACAGAAGTCGTGGACAAGGTCAACTTCACCAAGGCGCTCGACGCCTATCGCGCGCCTCGCGGGCGCTTCCGCGTCGTCGAGGTGCCGACGACGCGCTACCTGATGGTCGACGGTCACGGCGATCCCAACACGTCGTCGGAGTTCACCGCCGCCGTCGAATCGCTGTATCCCATCGCCTACAAGCTGAAGTTCACCAGCAAGAAGGCGCTCATGCGTGACTATGTCGTCCCACCGCTCGAGGGATTGTGGTGGGCCGACGACATGGAGTCCTTCACCGCCGCCCGCGATAAATCAACATGGAACTGGACCGCCATGATCATGGTCCCCGACTGGATTCCCGAGGACACGGTCACCGATGTCATCGCCGCTGCGGAAGTGGCGGGTCCGGTGCTCCTCGCGACACTCGACGAGGGGCTTTGTGTGCAGACGCTACACATCGGTTCGTTCGACGACGAGGGGCCGGTGCTTGCCGAGATGCACGAAAAGTACATTCCGGACAATGGATTTCGCATGACCGGCACACATCACGAGATCTACTTCAGCGACTTCCGGCGGGTCCCTCCGGAGAAACGTCGGACCCTTCTGAGGCAACCGGTGATCGTCGACCGATGATTTCCGTCGTCGCCGGGAGTCGGTACGTTGTCCGCAGTGCAGAGGCAGGAGAGAGACGATGAGTCAACTGTTGCGAGTCCAGAACTTCGCGGTGTCGAGCGACGGGTACGGCGCCGGCGAGGGCCAGAGCCTCGAGACGCCGTTCGGTCACGCCAACCCCGCCGAACTCATGTCGTGGGCCGGTGCCACCGCCCACTGGCCCAACCGCACCGATCCGGGCGGAATCCGCGGCCTCGACGACTACTTCACCCGCGACTTCACCAACAACATCGGTGCAGAGATCATGGGCGCCAACAAGTTCAGCCCGTTCCGCGGGCCGTGGAAGGACGAGAGCTGGCTCGGCTGGTGGGGTGACGAGCCGCCGTTCCACACCCCGGTCTTCGTCCTCACCCATCACCTCCGGCCATCGTTCACCCTGTCCGACACCACTTTTCACTTCGTCGACGACGACCCCGCCGTCGTCCTCGAGATAGCCAAGGAGGCTGCTGACGGCAAGGACGTCCGGCTCGGTGGCGGCGCGACGGTCGTGCGGGAGTTCCTCGACGCAGACCTCGTCGACACCCTGCATGTCGCGGTGGCGCCGCTGGAACTCGGTCGTGGCACGCGACTCTGGGAGTCCTCGGATGATCTTCTCGACCGATTCCATCGCGACGTCGTACCCAGCCCGAGTGGTGCGGTGACGCATCACCTGTTCTGGCGGAAGTGATGTCGACGCCGAATGGCGATCTCAGCTGTCGGCGCGCTTCCGCAGGGTGACCGTCGCTCCGTTGTGCGGGAGCAGCAGGATGTTGCGATGCTGATCCATCCGCTCGTCGGGTGAGGTGTCCGGGGCGAAGGACCGGTGCTGAAGGATCGTGCGGAGCAGGACACGTGACTCGAACATCGCGAAGTTCGCGCCGAGGCAGCGATGCGCGCCTCCGCCGAACGGAATCCAGGTGGTGGAGTCGGGTCGGGTGCCGAGAAACCGATCGGGGTTGAACGTGTCCGGGTCCGGGTAGGCCTCGGGATCCTTGTGAATGCCGTTGATGTAGAGCATCAGCAGCGTCCCCTTCGGAATTTCCAGACCGTTCACCTCGACGTCGTCGATGGCGTAGCGCATCGTCACCGGGAGCGCCGGGCGCACACGCATGGCTTCGGTGATGACGGCGTCGAGATAGTCGTCGTCGCCGGCGGCCACGGACTCGTCCAGGCGTGCGAGGACCTCGGGATGCCGGACGATCCGCTCGGCCACCCAGCCGAGTCTCACGCCGGTCGTCTCGTATCCGGCGATGAGCAGTAGTCGCTGGAAGACGGCGATCATGTCGTCGTCCATGATCCCGTCCTCGTCCTCGTCCTGGATGCGCAGGAAGATGTCGAGGCAGTCCTTGCGCGGCTCGTCGCTCGGATTCGCTCGGCGCCAGGCGATTTCGTCGAGGGTTACCTGATCGATGCGTGCGTTGATCGCGTCCATCTGCTGGAACGGGAACCATGTGCCGCCGCGTAGGATCGCGCTGAGATAGCGCGCCTTCATCCCCGTCGAGCCCAGCGCCTCGTCGAGGTCGATGAGGGCGGTCTCGAGTTGATCGCGCCGTTCGGGTTCGGTGACGCCGAAGACGACCTCCATGATGACGTCGCGGGCAAGATCCAGCATGAGTCGCTGGAAGCGAACCGGCTTGTCGACGGGCCATTGCGCGATGCGCTTCTCGGTCGCGCGGACCATCGCTTCCTCGTAGCCCCGCAGTGCCTCTCCGACAAACGCCTTCGTCGTCTTGCGTCGGAGGAGGGCGTGATTGGCGCCGTTCCACCACTCGATGACCTCGGTGCCGAAGAGCATCTCGTGCGGCGCCATCTTGCGCAGTGCCTCACCGAACTTCAGGTTGCCGCTCTTGTCGGCGAAGATCGCACGGATGTCGCCCGGGTCGGAGGTGAACAGCATGGTCGGGAGCAGCGGGACGTTCATCACGGTGCGCGGACCCCGCTCTGCCAGCGCCTTACGCGTGTACTCCGGTGCCGCCCAGAAGGCGCCGAAACCGAGAGTCGAACGCAGGGGTGGCCGGGGGAGATCCTTGAGCTTCGTGAGCGAGGTCGGGGCTGGGGCTACAGCAGTCATCGTGTCCTCAATTCCGCTAGTTTAAAGAACCGGCTAGTTCTTTAGAGGATGGCGCATCGTCAACGCTGCGTCAATGACCGAGCACGATCGCGGTAACGTCGAGCGCGTGAGCAGCCTTGCCGGATCGTTCTCGAGCGCGGAGCCCGGGCTGCCGCGTGGACGCGGCCGGCTCGGCGCCGAGGAGGTGCAGGCCGCGCAGCGCTCGCGGATTCTGCGCGCGGCCATCTCGGCGATCGCGGAGCGCGGCATTCGGCAGGTCACCATCGCCGACATCGTCAGTCGTGCCCGCGTGTCACGCGCCGCCTTCTACACGCAGTTCGACGGCAAAGAGGCGTGCTTCCTCGCTGCGGTGACCTACGGCCGCGAAGCAGTGCTCGAGGGCGTCGCGGACGTCGCGGGCGGAGTTGCCGAGTCCGGAGACAACGACCTGGAGTCGACGGTCGGAGCGGTCGTCGACACCTACCTGCGCATCAGTGCATCCGAGCCCGAGTTCACCTACGCCTGGACCGTCGAACTCCCCCTGGCGGGACCCGACGGCATCGCCTTGCGTAACTCGCATTTCGACGACATCGCAGGCTTTCTCGGCGCGTGGCACCGGCAACTGACCCCGCCGGAACAGCATCGCAACGACGATCATTACCTCGCCGTCATCGCCGGCTGCCACGAACTCTTCTACCGCGAGGTCGTCGCCGGACGGGCTGCGGACCTCGAGGCCCTCGCTCCGCGGATCACCGATCTCGCCCTCGATCTGCTGGGTCGCTGACCCGGTGCCGGGGCGCGGTGTGTCGCAAGGAGTGGTCATTGCGGGCACTCCTGGCCTCGATGGTGTCGCAAGGAGGATCGTTCGTTCGTGTAGGATCTCATCCTCTTTGTCAGTCGCGAACTGGGGTTTCTCATGATCTTGTCACCTGTGGGTTCTCACTAACTTGTCAGAATCCTCAGGCCAGCACTGCTCCCCGGCCGGCGCGTCATAGTTCGAGGTTGCAGTGCTGAAGCGGCGGGTTGCTAGGAGACCGCTACGCGACGTGAACTGCGGCTTGTGAATGGTCGAACCGTCCGACCGGCTGAACAAGGGCGATCGAACGCCGGCCGGTGTCGTGGCGATGTTCCCGGATGTGACGTGTAAGGGCTCGGGACATGCTTGACGTCGTGTCGTCGGGACATCGTTGACGTCTCACGCTTGTCGGTGGTCGCAGTCAGAGTGTGGGGGG
>NZ_JBVHVX010000014.1:0-122395 GCF_055564615.1 Agromyces sp. NPDC029043
CTGGTCCGATTGATACCTTCGCAAGTTCAATCATCCCAGGTCAGGGCACCATTCTTCATTCACGACACGAAAAAGCGTGAAAGCCCGAGGCTAAGTACTGGCTGCATCGGGTGTCGTTGCGGTTGATGCCAGGTGATCTTTACCCAGACGTGACACCCGAGTTGGCAGGGAATTGGGGGGAAGTTGAGCTGGCTCGGGTTCACGAGCTGGGAGTGCGAGTCGTTCGCTACGTCAACGCGCGAGAGGCCGCAGGCTCAGTGTCGCTCGCGATAGATCCAACTGTGATCAGCGAGATCTCGACCATAGCCATCCCGGGGCCGTCCGCGGCGGACCAGCCAACTGTGACATCGTCAGAGTCTGCCGCGACTGCGACGGCTGCGTTAGAAGACCTCGGGCCGCGACCGGACACCACCGGATTCTCGCAGGAGGAGCTCAACCCCGTGAAGCTAAAAATCACAGCTGCCGATCCCGACGATTCACGGGACGTCGCACGGCGGGCTCTCGCGAAGCAACTGGAGGATCACCGACGGCTCTCCTCCGTTATCTGGTCTCGGCTCACTGACCAACTCGCGCGCGACTACCTCTACAACGTCAGCTCGCGAGTTCGCGATGCCTTCCTCGAAGGGGTGCGGCCCGATGACGATCCTCACGAGTATCACGAGAGGTTTCGGTTGATGGCTGGCCTCCTGACCAATCCGGGCGAGGTGATCGCTGCACTGCGGAACGCGCCCCTCCGAACGGTCGGGCTCCCCGAACCGTAGCGGCAACTGAACGCCGACCTGTTTGGCCTCTAAACGGGTTGCGAAGTTTCGGTGAAGGTATGCCTAGAAGCACCGGCACGGCAGTCTGGGTAGTACCGGGGGTCTGCCTAAGATAAGGGTAGGGAGCAGCTGCACTGATGGCACCACCGACGGAGGAGCTGGATCGAGGCCCACTAGGCCGCTTGACCGAAGCCGGGTTGGCCAAGGCAATGAGGCAGATGCGTGGCCTTCGACGCGCTATCTTGTCCTACTGGTACGCGACCCTCGAAGACAAAACCGCGGCCCTCATTGAGGCAACGAGCGCATGTCTCGTTGTCAATATCCTCGATGAATCTGTCTTCGAGCCGGAGTTCGGCGAACCCTACAAGAAATTGCGTGAGCGTTCGACCGGCGGTCGGGTAGTGACGGGGTTAGAACTTGTACGCAACTGTGAAACGCATTCGCCAGTCACTTTTGACGACCTGTTGGTCCAGAACCGCGTCTATAGCGTCCCGATGAACGCTGGCGCCCAAGTTATGAGAGCGGTGTGGCACTGGGCAGACTACGCCAATCTTCCGACGGACTACGTCGGACTATGTGGGCCTGATTCCTCTGAGTTTCAGAAGCGGGCTCGCATGGAGGCGCAGCACGGTTATCGCGATGGCGTTGCGGGTAGGTCGGTGGTCGAGACCCTGTTTGATGCTGAGCGCTTCTTTTTATCGCTCGAACCACGGCTGGCGGTAGCTCTGGGGCCCGCGCTAAGGCACTCATTCGCTGAAGTCCCAGAGGAGGCGCTGACGGTTCTGCACCGCCCCCTTGAAGGATTCGTTGGCGCCGTGCCGCTCCCAGATCTTTCGACTCACTGGGATGAACGGACGACGGCTTTGGCGCCGCCGGCCGATCGCTACGTCGAGAATCTTGTAAAGAGAAAAAACAAGGATGTTCCCGCAGGTGAGAAACGATTCGTTACCCACAAGGTCGTGAGTGGCCAGGGTGTTGTCGGGTATTCTGGCGACGTTGAAACGGCTACAGGTGAGCGCATGGCCTGGGTCGAGCGCAGTGCTCAGATCGCCCGCGACATTCGAGCGGGCTACCAATACGTCGTCGCGCTTGGCGACGACGAGATCTTGGTAGCGGCCAGCGATAATCTTGTTCCATCGGCGTTTATCGGTGGTCGCGACATGCTCATGGAGTTGGACGGCGCGCCGGACTCGCGAGGCTTGGAGCGTCTATACGCGGTGGAGGCATATCCTGACCTGTACGTTTCGATGAGGCAAGGGTTCTGACCGCGTGGCGAGCGGCGGCCACGTTCTGACGAGAGCTGAGCGGGGATGGAGCAAGGGCAGAACGCCAAGGTGTGGCGCAGTGCAGATCAATGGTCGGCCTCGCTAATTGTTGACGGCAACATTGCCCGCCAACTCCTGGTACCGGCTTCGGGCTTCACAGGCGTTTCGGAAACCGCAGGCGCGCTGGAAGTGTCAAATGTGTTCGGTACCTGGCCCGCCTCGACGGTAGACAAGCCACTCGCTGCTGACAATCTGTGGCTCAGGTTGCCGGTCGGGATGAAGGCAGGTGACCGCGTGCGAGGCGCGACCTGGAACAGGTCTGGCCCGCTACCGCGCAACTCTTCGGCCGAGGTCCTCGATACTTACCGTGGTGCGCTACGGCTGGAAGACCCGAGTGAGGTCGAGGTCGGTCTTCGTTCGCCGCAGTTGGGAGCGATCCACGCGGTGCTGGGCTACTGGACCACGAAACGGCCCGAACCCGCGACCGTCGTGATGCCGACGGGCACCGGGAAGACCGAGACCATGCTCGGCCTCCTTGTGACAGCACAGCCCAGACGTCTGCTTGTGCTTGTTCCGTCAGACGCGTTGCGAGAACAGATCGCGGGTAAGTTCGACCGCCTTGGAGTGCTCCAGGAACTCGGTATCGTCGCGTCTCGCGCAATCCGCCCTGTCGTTGGTCGCGTCGGCCATCAGTTCTCCGCAGAAGGCGAGGCTGTTGCATTTGCTCAGTCCTGCAACGTCGTCGTGAGCACCCCGTCTGCCCTTCACACATCGACTTCAGAGGTGCGAGCGGCATTTCTCGCCGAGTTCAGTCATCTGTTCGTGGACGAAGCCCACCACGTTGCCGCGTCGACCTGGACTGACATCCGGTCAGCCTTCGCCGGCAAACCGGTGATTCAATTCACGGCTACACCCTTCCGTGAGGACGGGAAACACCTGCAAGGCCGGATCATCTACTCCTTCCCACTCCGCGAGGCCCAAGCGCAGGGGTACTTCTCGGAGATCGACTTCAAGTCGGTGGTTGACTTCGAGAACCCAGATGGGGCGTTGGCGGCCGAAGCTGTCGCAAGATTGCGGGCAGATCTCGGAGAGGGTAAAGACCACATCCTGATGGCGCGGGTCAAGAGTATTCCGCGAGCGACGGCCATCCTGGCGCTCTATGAAAAAGCGGCACCTAACCTCAAGCCAGTAGTCATCTACAGCACCCTCAAGGCCAAAAGCCGCAACGCAGCCGTCGATGCCCTGAAGGCTCGACAATCCCGCGTAGTAATTTGCGTCGACATGCTCGGCGAGGGATTCGACCTCCCCGCGTTGAAAGTCGCCGCGGTCCATGACTCGCATAAGAGTCTGGGCGTCACCCTCCAGTTCATTGGACGATTTGCGCGAACGTCTTCTGGTGGCGAGTTCGGTGACGCCGCAATGTTCGTCGCTCGAACAGAACTGGAGCCCGATTTGCGCTTGCGAAGCCTCTACGCCGAGGACGCGGATTGGAACCTCCTACTCCGAGACATCTCCGAGGCTGCCGTCGATGAACAGCAGGAGGTCAGCGATTTTGAGGCCGGATTCGGCAGCCTGCCGGACGAGGTCGCGCTCCGAAGTCTGCTCCCGAAGATGAGTGCTGTCGTCTACAGAGCGCCGACATCACAGTGGAACACTGACGCAATCGTTGGCTACTTCGGCGAGGAGTCGTTGCTTACCAATCCAATTGGCCTGAACGCACAGGCTGGTGTCGCTTGGTGCGTCGTCGAGCGTCGAATCCCTGTCCGCTGGGGCGATCTCAAGACGCTCGACGAGATTGGTTACGAGCTGTATGTCTTGTACTTCGATAGCGAGCGCAGGCTGTTCTACATCAACAACTCGGCCAACGACGGGGTCTTCGAAGAGCTCGCGGAGGCCGTTCTTGGCCCAGGAGCTATGCGCTTCAACGGAAGTCAGGTCTACCGCGTAATGGGTGACGTCCAGCGCCTTGTGCCCACGAACGTCGGCGTTCTCGATGCTCGAAGTCAGTTTCGTCGATTCTCGATGCACGTCGGCTCTGACGTCACCGAGAGTTTCACCGCAGCCGAGGCCGGTACGAAGACCCAGACCAACATCTCTGGATCGGGTTTCCGCGAGGGAGAGCGCGTCAACATCAGTGCGTCCCAGAAGGGTCGGATCTGGTCGCACTCAACGGCGACGAGTCTGAAGCAATGGTGCGACTGGTGCGATGCCATCGGTACAAAGCTCCTCGACGACACACTCACCATCGACCATGTCATCGGAAACTTCATACTCCCCGAACCACTGGACGGTCGGCCAGAGGGAGTACTTCTCGGCGTCGAGTGGCCGTGGGAGCTTCACACCCAGAACGCGGAGAGTATGAAGCTCACCTACGAAGACAAGACCATCGAGGCGGTCTATTGCGACCTCATTCCAGACACGTCGAGCACAACGGGACCATTCAAGTTCGCGATCTCCAACCGCGCGTGGAACGTGTCCTACGAAGCGGCAGTGAGCATGGAAGGCGACGTGACGTACTCCTGCACCAGCGCAGACGACATTCAAGTGATTCGACCGCGTTCGGAATTGCCGCTCAGCACCTGGCTGAACCGGGCCGGCCTAGTCTTCTTGCTCAATAACGACCGGATCGTCGAAGGTGGGCTTCTCTACCGGCCGCGGGGGGACCGTGCACCATTCGATTCCAACAATCTCGTTGTGGTCGACTGGACCGGCACGGACATCAAAGTCGAATCGCAGCAAGCCAATAAACTCGGCCACTCGATTCAATATCGAGCGATTAGAGACACGCTTGCCGACGCGGACGGATGGGACGTAGTGATCGACGACGATGGTCCAGGAGAGATCGCTGACATCGTCGCAATGAGGCTGGACGACGAGGGCCTGCTCGTCCGTCTCCTCCACTGCAAGTACTCAAGTGGCGTCGCGCCAGGCGCGCGAGTGGCCGACCTATACGAAGTCTGTGGCCAGGCTCAGAAGTCGGTGGCATGGAGGCGCAGCGATCTCGGTCCGTTCTTCAAGCAGCTTGCGCGTCGCGCTCAAGCAAAGCACCAGCGCACTGGAGTCAGTCCGTTTGAGGCCGGCGATGCCGGTCGCCTGCTTCAGCTTCAGGCGCAAGCGCAGGTCCATCGAAGGCGAATGGAAGTAGTGATTGTTCAACCCGGACTGAGCGCGTCGCAATTAAGCCAACAGCAGTCCGACCTCCTTGCCGCGGTCGAGACCTACGTCAGAACCACCATCAATGCGCCCTTCACGGTCTGGTGCTCGCAATGACAGACGATTCAGCCGCACCCAAACGCGACCACGAGTGGATGAAGCTTCGCTATCGGCGCGCGCTTTCTATCGGTAGCGACGAGCGGGTGGCGCTGATGCGTTCCACGATCCTCATGGGAAGACGTGAGGCTTTCCGACGATGCGAAACAGCGGGTCAAAGCGTGCTCGGCTGCCGGCAAGGCGCACTGCAGAGAGCGGCATGCTGTGACGACCAACCGCTTGCCTCCGGCTACCATCCGGTACATGACCGACGCACTGCCGCTTCGAATTTTCCTTGCGTCTCCTGGCGACTTAGAGGATGAGCGAAACGCGGTTCACGCCACTGTCGATGAGCACAATCGCCGACGCGATGGAACAGATAGTGTCACCTATGAGGTAGTTGGGTGGGATCGTGTGCGTGGCACCGTGCGTCGGCCCCAAGCGGCCATAAACGAGCTGATCGACGAGTGCCATTTCATGGTCGTCCTCTTCAAAGCGAGTTGGGGTAGCGAGCCGGGCAGTCCATGGGGGTACACCTCGGGTACCGAGGAGGAACTGTTCACCGGTCTGATGGAGCTGGCAAGAGCCGAGCAGCCGATGCGAGACGTCTGGGTTGCGTTCTTCGACACATCGAGCCCAGATCAGCGGATCGGTCAGCTTAAGGACCAGATCATCGACCAGCATTCATTGATGTTCGAAACTATCCGTACAGCAAGGGATCTGAAGAACAAGCTCGCTGAACGTCTCAACCTTTGGGCGGCCACGTCAGTAGGGCCGAAAGTGCCCCGGTACGTCGATTTGCTTCCCACATCCGGAAAAGACGTTCTGAAAGCCACGAGTTTGCGTCTACGTGGAGAGAAACTCGTCGAACTTGGCCAGCCAGAGTCCGGCCGTGCAGCGCTCGAAGAGGCGGCCGCGATCGGTGGGCCGGACGAGCAGTTGGCCCTCGCCGCGTTTCTGCGGCACGACGGTGAGCTCGACCGGGCTCTGGAGCAGACACAACAGGCGATCGACTTTTATTCTGCGGCAGACGACACGCTTCACTCCGTGGCGGCTGCGGATGCTTTTTCAGCGCAGGCAAGGGTTCTCAGCGCACAAGGTAAGAAACACGACGCAATCGGGCGTCTTGAACACGCGCTGACATTGTTGCTGCACGACGACGCCGCCAGCGAATCTGTTCGTTGCAGAATCCTGGACGATTTAGGTTTGGCGCATCAACGCCTCGGCGACCTCAGGTCTGCTCGCCAGAACTTTGAAGAGTCTCTGCAACGCAGACGCAAGCGGTTGACCGCCCGGGACGTCGCCCAATCACTAATCAACCTCGCAAGGCTTGACGTCGCAGAGGAAAGCCTTGATACGGCCGTTGAGCTCGCCAACCAAGTGATCGAGACACTTCGATCTTCCCCCACAACGGCACTGCACGGCAACGCGAATGCACTGGTAGCCCAGCTTCGACTGCGACAAGGTCGACCGGCCGAAGGAATTCCCAACGGAAAAGCGGCGTTGGCGGCAAACCGCCAAATAGGAAACAAGCCTGGCGAGGCCATTTCACTTCTCGTTCTCGGGCAGTGCTGCCGCGCAGCAGGATACCTCGATGAAGCGAGGAGCTATCTCCTGGATTGCGTGAAAGTGAATGAGAGCATGGGGAATACCATTGGAATAGAAAAAGCGACGTGGCAACTTGATCGTCTCAATGACGGCGATGCGTAAAATCATTCGTTGATGACCGTACCTGTATTGTCGACTTGTACATAGCCGAGGCCAGGCCAAAGTAGCGCGGTCAGTCGACCTCCCTCTTCCCCGCAACCGGTATCGAGCTGTGCTGCGTGCGAGCCGATTCGCGGGACGTCGCCAATCGGTGAGTGCGCGCTGACCGAGTACCGTGTCGTGTCCACTGTCTGCCGAGGAGCATGCCGGGCGATCAAGTCATCGGTCAGGTACTCCATTGGGAGCTGTCGCAAAGCGTCAACGTGCTCCTGTGGAATGCAAGCAGTGAAGTCTGCGAAGACATTCGGTCCGACGGGGCGTGCTACGTACGATCGAATTGTGGCGGCACCGCCTATCTTGAGAAAGCCGCGTAGGTCGCCCGTATCTAGTGCATTCAACAGCTCCAGCTCGTGGTTGCCGACCAGCAACGTGGCCTTCCCTGAGTCTGCCAAGTCGAAGAGAAACTCGAGAACCCCCGCCGACCGGGTTCCTTTGTTGATGTAGTCGCCAAGGAATACGGCGTGCTCGATATCTTGCAACGATAGGATGTCCCATAGGCCGTGTAGTGCGTCAAGGTTGCCGTGAATATCGCCAACGAATGCGGTAGTGAAGGTCATAGCAGGATCTTTTCGACCTCGGCGTAGTCTGTCTCTTGTCCTGTGATACCGAGCGCCAGGAATGCCATCGACAATAGATCTCCGGAGTTTTCCCACTCGTTGACTATTGTCGCTTCGAGTGATCCATGATCGTTAGTTGGGAATGATCCAAGAATTCTTCGGAGTCGAATCAGGCATGCGTCAAGTTCTGCCAGTGTCGGCTCGTCGGTATGGCGTGACGCCAGCAACTGCGTGAGGTCTGGGTCGGAGTGCCGAATGGCCAGTTCTCGAACAGAAAAGCATGGTGAACCTTGTGCGATTGCGCGGGCGTAGAGGCAGCTGCGGAGGAGGTAGCGAGCTTCTCGAACGAGCCCTGTCAGGTATTTGGGGAGATCCATCTGTGGGCACGTGAACAACTGCGTCAGATGCAACGAGCGTGCGAACAGACGGTCGGTATCGACATCTCCCATCCCGTGTATTGAGACGTTTAGCTGCCCGGAAGGGTCGGCCAGGATGCGGCCGTCGCGTTTGAGGTGAGCCCCAAACAGAGTCCCAATTCCGGAGTCCAGCTGTTCGAGCGTGTAGTAGCTGATGCTTACGTCGCCCGCATAAGTACTCGGGCGCGCTCTCGGTAGCACCGCCAAGAGGTCAAGGTCGGAACCGGGTACCGCATCTCCGCGTGCCTGGCTTCCATAGACCATGATGGCGATGACCTCACGCGGAAGCTCAGGGACCCGCGCCACGAGTTCCGATGACACTCCGAGGGCGGTAAGCCCGGGCACGATCGACTCTCGCCGGATTGAGGGGAGATCATCACTGGAACAAATCTGAGTTACTCCTCATGTGTCGCCCACGTGCTGTAGATCGCCGATATCACGACGGTGTCAGCCACCGTAACGCTTGAGATGCCAGAGGACATGTTGCCTCTTCCTGGCGAGCGCTCGCCCCTCGCGTGACCGGGGACCAGCCTCGTGTCCTGAGCCGTCGATAGCCTCAAGTTGGTGCAGTAGTCGGCGCCGCTGGGCAGCGTAGTCGAGAGCGCACGTGTGGCAACAGAAGAGCGGTTTAGGCCCACGCTTGTGCCAGGGATAGGTGCACACGTTCATGCAGTGAGGATGAATACAGACAGCCTCCGTTGACTCCGTGAACGCATCGTCGATGTCGCGCTCGGCGGGTGGCAACGCACTGGAGTGTGGTTCAAGCGAGGAGTGCGATGTCATCCTTGTCGCCTCTGAGAATTAGCGCCACCCGACAGGGCTTGCGTGTGTGTGGAGCTCCTATTCTAGCAGTTCACTGGACTGTCAATGGGTTACGACGGCAAGGGGAGTCCGTAAAGCGTGAAATAGTTGGACATTGACAGGGTGTGGTGCAGGTATATAAAGTCTCCCGCAAGTCTGAGAGGGACGACCGGTGAGGCTGTTGGCGCAGCCATCGACCCGGCCGTCCCAAACGGGCCCCAGAATGTTTCCTCAAACTCTAAGGAACCCGTCGTGGGTGATTCTATCTGTCGTGTCCGACACCGACTACCACTCCACCGTGCTACTGCGCCGACCGCGGAACCACCTCGTTGGTTTCAGGTATTTCGTTCAGCGCGGGGCGTCACGTGCGCGGGCTAACGGACTCTCTGTGGCGAACCACTGACGACGCTGCCCACTTGGCCCGAATGGAGACGGGTGGCGATCTGTCCTGGCAGGCAGTGGCGGAGGCGACGTCGGCCCGATTCGTCACGGCAGACGGGCTGGAACGTCGAAAACCGCTCGCTCGGATCGACCACCAGGAGCTCGACGGTGGACAGATGACACGGAAGATGCCGAAATACAAAGGACGGCGAAACTATTCAGGAACTCTGTTCTGTGTCACCGGCAATCGCGTTGTCGAGTACGAGTCCCTCCTGGAACGAACTCGAATTGCTATCGCTGACTTTGATCGGTCGGTGTCTTCGATCAACTCCCAAACGATGGAGCTGATGTACGCGGAGCCGGAGGGCAAGGTTCGCTCGCATTATCCGGACTTGTTCCTCCTCACCGACGCCGGCCCATTGGTTGTCGATGTGACCAGCGAGTCCAAGCTGTATGAGCCCGAACGGGTCGCCACGTTCACGTGGACGGCCGCTGCGATGCGCGGTATCGGGTGGAGTTACCAGGTGTGGTATGCCGCCGACGTTGTCGCGATGCTGAACCTCAATCTGCTTATGGGCTACCGACGCACTAGCGTGGTCAATGCTGAGATTGCCGACGCGGTGGCCAGCTATGGAACCTCCGCTGAGCTTTGTACTGTCGAGCGCGAACTGGCAGCGCAGTACCCGCTCATGTTCGTGAAACCCGCTGTACGCCATGCAATATGGCAGGGAATCTTCACCTTCGATATGGCTAGGTGTTTGCAGCCTGGTACGTGGCTGACGTTTGCAGGGAACAGCACGTGACGGCAGGCGAAGCCGCTACGCGGATCGGAGTGGGGAGCTATATTCGCTTCCGGGGAGATGTGCTGAAGATCGAGGAAGTCGATGCCCTCAAAGTCACAGCTGCCGTTGTCGGGCAAGGAATTACCCGGTCCATCCACCTGCCAGCACTCTTCTCTGAAGCGCAGCCGTGCAGCCGCACAGGTGAAGTGCTCCAACTTGAGTACGACCTGCAGTGGGAAATGGCCACCGGTTCCGATAAGGACGAGGCAACGCGCCTTGCCCGGGAGCTGTTCTGGGTCATCACCGGTCACAAGTTCGATCCGGATAGTCCCACCAACCTGCCTCCGCTTCCTGGATTGACCAGTCGTGCAAAGGAGCTGGCGCTCCGCCTTGACGTGAGGCCCAGGACCGTAGAGCGGTATGTCCGCGCGTTCCGCGCCAGTGGAGGTGCGGTCGGTTTGACACGTCCGCATGCGACTCGGCGACGCCGGAGCGCAATCGACCAGCGGTGGGAACAGAAGCTGAGCGAGGTCGTCTCCCGGATCAAAGACAAATCCAAGTGGGACGTCAAGCCCGTACTTGAAGACGTTGCCGCAGAGCTTGATGCGCAGTACGGCCGGGACGTAGTCAGAATCCCCGGGAAGACGACCGCGTACCAGTACATCCAGTGCAACTACAAGGGTACAAACGCGTTTGCCGGGTCCAAAAAGGGGCGTCGGTCCATCGCGGATCGCCCTGTAGGGAATCTGGGCCGGCTTGTTGCCACTCGAGCCGGCGAATTCATCATCATGGACACGCATTCACTGGACTGCTTCGCAATGGAGGCCTTGACCGGCCGCTGGGTCTCGACTCAGCTCACGGTCGCGCAAGACCTCTACACGCGTAGCATCGTAGGTCTCTGTCTCACACCAGTATCGACCAAGGCTGTTGATGTCGCGACAGTCCTCTTCGAAACATGTCACCCCAAGCGAGTAGCTCACCGAGCGCACCCTGATGCGCTCTGGAACTACCATGGCGTTCCCGAGAACATCGTTTTCGATGAGGAAACGCCACACTGGGGAATGCCTCTCGTCGCACCGGAAAACATTCTTGTCGACAATGGCAAGGCCTTCATTTCTCGTCACGTCATGGAGGTCTGTCACCGCAAAGGTATCAACGTCATGCCTTCGCAGCCCTATAAGCCCACGGATAAACCCACGGTTGAGCGCTTCTTCAATACGCTGCGTCGCGACCTGATCATGCGGCTGCCCGGATACAAGGGGCCGGACGTCTACTCTCGCGGAAAATCGCCTGAAGAGGAGGCCTTCTACTACGTTCACGAGCTCGAAGACATTATTCGACACTGGATCACACGGCGCTACCACAGCAAAGACCACGGAGGACTGGTCGAACCTGTGTGGGATGTCGATGAGCTATGCCCCGACGACATGTACGAGCTATCCATTGCGACACATGGCCTTCCGCGGATGGCGCACGACCCGTACGCATTTGTAGAGTTCCTTCCTATCGCGTGGAGAATGAAATTTCACTACGGATTCGAAGTCAACACACGAAAGTACAAGGGTGAGATCCTCTCGACATTCGACGGCGACTACTCGCCGTACGGCGGTGTGCATGCCGGCCGATGGCCAATCCGCTACAACCCTGACGACATCCGAATTGTATTTATTCAAGACCCGCGTAACGATCGTTGTCACGAACTCGAATGGGAAGATGCAGATCGATTCGACTTGCCTCTATCTGAGGATGTCTACCGAATACTGCGCAAATGGTCCCAACGAACCAAGAAACCGATACCGACCTCACGTGAAATAATATCAGACTGGATCTCCGCAGCGGCTCTGGATCGCAAGGGAAGAAATGCGTTGCTGCGATCCGCGCACTTTGCGCAGAAGCGAAATCAACTTATCGACCCCGATCTCAGTGCGCCGCAAGCCGTTCCCGATGAGGAACTGATCGAAGAATCCGCCTGGGATCTACTCGATGAAGACCGAGAATCCGCCGACGATAAGGCTGTGGGCAACACGGGCGTCTCCGAGTCGGGGCGCGAATCTGCAGAGAACCCGGGCGAGGGCGGCTCGGAGCCACCTCACTCGGAGATCGAACCCACCACTGACGACACCTATGACTACGTCCCCCGCGGACTGGTTGTTCGATAACTCATCTCGGCTCTACTCCCCACAATTTGTCCACCTAACTGACAAGAAATGAGCTCGGTATGCAGCAACCTCGTGCATGGGACCTGGGGCGATGTGAGGGGTGGCGCGCGTATGTGCTGTCCGAACGGCGTGAACGCCCCGATGTCTTAACACCGGTCGAAATCAAGAGACTATCGGCGTCCGCCCGAGCGGACTTCAACGACCGTCGCCTGGACTTCCACGCCAACTTCGGCACTATTCACACACCGCAACTGCTTGCCGCGCACGAACTGTTTGACCTCGTTATCGATACAGGACTGCGAGTCGACTCCGACCGCGTCAAACCCAGCGTGGTCCTCGATGCAGCGGCCGGAGTAGGGAAGACCACCACCGTCAACGAGTACCTCCGAGATTTCGAGCGACGTGAACTCCTCAGGTACGGTGACCGCACTGAGTCCGGGAATCTCCGCATACCAGTGTGCCGCATCGGAATGACGGCGAAGAGCGGGCTTAAGCCATTGACAGGAATATTTCACCGCTTCTACGCCGGACCATCGGTCGAAGGAAGATCTTATGGCCGCGCTGAGCTGTACGAGATCATTCTTGAATACGTATTCCGATGCGAGACACGAATCATCTTTGTCGATGACGTTCACTTTCTCAACCCGGCATCCAAGGACGGCCTTACAGTGTCCAACTTCTTCAAGGGATGGACCAACGATATGCCTGTCGCGCTCATCATGGCCGGAGTGAACCTAAGTGAGCGTGGTCTGTACACCGAGGGCAAGGCGATCAACACAGGCATCGCTCAGAACAGCCGACGGTGGACACCGATCTCTGTCTCCACCTACGCCAACTCGCTGAAGAAGGACAAGAACGATTGGCGCGACCTGCTCGGCGCCTACGAACAGCAACTGGTGCTGGCATGTGCCGAACCAGGAGATCTCGTAGCGAATGCTGATCTCATCTTCGACCGCACCCAAGGCTACTTGGTCTCGGTCAATCACTTGATTACCCGTGCGGCTGCGCTGGCCATACGGCGAGGCACGGAACGGATCACGAACGACATTATTTCCGCTGTACCACTCGACTATTCAGCCGAGCAGTACTGGGAGATGCGCTCGCAGAATAACGTTAAGCCGAGTCCTCTACCAGAGACGAAGGCCAGCTAAACAATATGGACGAGTTGACTCAGGTCGAGCGCGCACTCCCCTATGCCGTGCCGCTGCATCCCGGGCAGTCCCTGGAGAGCTACCTCGAATCACTCGCTGTCGCATACCATGTGGCCCCCAAGACAATGATTTCTCGCCTCGGGCTGCCGGCCTCGCGTACCAGCAACGCGCTCCTCAACCTCGATGAGGACGACACGGAACGAATAGCCTCCCTTTGTCGCCTCGATCCGGCGGACGTTCGCGCGGCAACCATTCGCCAGTACGAACCCCTCGGACTGGCCCCACCACCGCGAAACGCCAAGCCGCGAGGCTACGACCACTGGACCACCTTCGCGCGCGACAGCGGAACACGCTGGTGTCCTCACTGTCTTGTCGAGAATCCCCTTGTCCATCGACTCGAATGGCACCTTCAGTGGACGTACTGCTGCCTCGAACACAACTCCATACTCGTCGATCGGTGCCCGGACTGTGGTCACGTCCCGAGGTCGGGGGAGAACCGTCGGAAAGATCGATTCGACCCGTTTCGATGTCTCAAGTACGACCACGACCTGTACGAAGACAGGCCTGACAAGATCTGCAGACGGGACCTAAGGACAGTTGCCGCTAAACGGCTTCCAGCAGAACACCCACTTCTCGCCGCTCAGGCCCGCATCAGTGCCCTGATTGCCTCAGCCGTCGACTCGCCGACATCAGGCACGTATCGAATGTGCGGAATTGGAGTTCCTGTTGCTGAAGCCATCCTTGCTCTCGGAGGCCTCGTCAGAATGATGGTGTCTGCGAAGATCAACCACGACCTTGCTGTTGCGCACAATCTCAGCGGGTCCCGTTCGATCAGACCGCCTGCAACACTGGATATCTCGGACCTGTCAGCGCAGACGAGACTGGCCAAGATTACCGGTGATGCAGCAACATTCGGAGCGTTTGCCACGATAGCGATGGATATCCTCGCGGCTCCCTCACTGGACCGCGCGGCAAGCGAGATGGAGCGATACCTCGACCTCGGAACAGAACCGATCGACAAGACCTGGATCCCACGCGATGAACTTCCTGCCGGGCCCATCCAGCCTGGGTGGAGAATGGTCGGGCAGTTTCGTCCTGGTGGACGGCGGCGCTCAGGATTGATAGACGCAATTCAACTCGCGGGACGCGAGGCAGATATGAAACCGTCGGACAAGCTGGCGTTTCGGATGCAGAATCGGGTTCCCCGCTACCCGTCAGGGCCAGACCCTGCCGCTACTCCCGTTTGGCCGCACGCGTCAACGTCGGCATTGCACGCCCGATCGGTGCCACAGACACTGTGGCGGAGCGCAATTGACCAGTTGCCACGGGCGACCGAACAGGACACCGGCGCGCTCGAGACCGTTGCTTCCATGATGATGCTGCGTTTGGGAACCTTCACCCGATGGAACCCGATCGCAGTTCAGCTGGCATTGCCAGCCAGCTTCGCCCGGACATCGCATGCAGTCATGAGCCGCATGGTCCAAGCGGACATGTTCGACGAGACGCTGTACGTACTCGACCGGCTTCACGACTGCTTGTGCGCGACAACTCCACCCATCGACTACGCCCGTCGCAGGTGGGTATTCCGCGATCTACACGAACCGGGACGAGGCTGGCGACAAGCATGCAAAGCGGCAGGCATCGTCGCCACCGAACGCCGGCAACAGTTCCTCGGGCAACTGCTCTACGAACTGCTCACCGGCAGCGACGCACGTCTCCGGATTCACCACGCACTACCCGCAGGCGAAGTGCGAGTTGCATACAAGCGGTTCAGCCAGATGCTTCCTGCCGAACTGCACGACTTTCTTCTCCTCCAAGCCGAGAAGCAACTCCTACGACATCGAATCAACGAACCCATCAGCTGGCAGCCCACATTCGACTACGACGACGGATGGCGAGGCCCACCGCCCAACCTGCAGCGGCAGCTACCTGGTTGGACCAGCCCAAGCCGACGTGACACCCTTCGGCAGTCGAGCCGCGAACGGACATTCCAACACGTACTCGACGCCGTTACGACAGGCGATGCCGACGAAGTCCTGATCGACGTCATCGCCATGGTGAGCATTGGCAAACTCATGCGGGGTCCCCGGTTGGAGCTTGCCTTCGAGGATCTGTACGAGGTGGATGGCCATCGCTGGGTCTTCGGCGACGTCGGCGTCGAAGTCGCGAAGCTGCTTCAACACACGTTCGGTGACACTGTCGACCTAGCGCACTGGGAATCTCACGACTTCACATCGGCGGTCTGGAGGCATACGCGGCCAGCAAGGTCGGCGTCAGCCGAGTCATGACGTTACAGTTCTTGCCAGCCGCACGATTGCGTCGACACAGCGATGAGCTCGTGGCTGCTCCGCGGCGATTTCGGCCCGAGGCGAGGGCGAGACAGCCGAGCGCTAGTTCCGCGGACACACCGGTGAAGATACTCTTGGCCGATTGGGTTGAGCGCAAGAGACTCTTTCCGGTACGCACACACGCCCGTGCGGAGGATGATCGATCTGGCGCTCGGGGGAGCTCAAGGCTTGGTTTCAAAACACCGCCAGGCTCAACATTTGATCGCGACAAGCGGCGCAGTTCGAGGGGACCGGGAACTGGTCGCGAGGAGTCGCGTGACCTTCGTTGCATTCCCGCACAACAAAGGTTGGACCTCAGCTGCACTTGACTGGGGTGGCGAACAGAACGACCCGTTCATGGGGACACGCGACGCGGGCGGCGAACTCTAACGCGCCGTCGGTCCGTAGTTCAGCCTATGATCGACCGATGCGGGCGTGGGAGTATCGAGACGAGTCGGGACCCACCGGGTCGCCGGGGCTAGTCCACTTGGACGAACTCAGCCACGTGCGGGAGCTGGTCGACCAGTTGGCGGGTACCTGCCTCGATCCCGCATCGTCGCTGACCTCGTTGGACGCGAAAGAACATTTCGCTAGCAACGCAAATCTGTTCTCCGCAGGAAGCGCGCCTCGCGACGTTTGGGCTCACTCCGGCCTGGGCGCGACAGTGGATGCGACAGTCGTGGCGACTGACGAATCGTTGGTTTTGATCGACTTGTGTTCGATGACGGCTAACACAATCCTCGGCATAAATGATCCATGGGTAAAGCTGAAGCAGGCGTCGTTCCTGCTGTCCTCTCGACCCCACTACTTGACCGCTCGGATGGGAAACGATCTCACATTTCGCATCGCCCGGCGGTTACTGGCCTGTTTTCGGAGCGAAAACAACCCCGAAGATTACGTCGTAAACATGAGGCAATGCAACGGCTCGGATGCCGTCGAGCTCGCTCTTCACGCTGCCTGGAAGGCGGCCGAAGCGGACCGAGGGCGTAGCAAACTTGCGACGTTTCGTGGCTCTTATCACGGCGAGAGCCTAACTGCGAACTGGGTCAGCGACCACCAACCGGGTGGCCTCCTGGCCGATGCCCCGGACAATGTGGTCTTCTTCGGTACTCCGGAGTGGGGAGAAGACGCATTCACGCCAGAGACGGAGGCGACCCTTGCTGCTCTTGAGCGAGATGGCGACTCTTACTTCGCTGTAATCATCGAGCCGATCCAATGGCGCAATTCGGTTCACGTCGTACCAATTGAGTTTCTTCGAAGACTACGAGACGTGTGTTCCAGAAAGTCGATCTGCCTGATCTTTGATGAGATGCAGAACGCTTTCGGATATACGGGATCGATCAGCTATGCGGAGACTTCGGGCGTGTACCCGGACATTAGTGCGATCAGCAAGGCTTTGACGTCGGGGCACGGTTCTTTGGCGGTGATTGTGGCACGGCGTAAGTATTCAGAGATCGAGACGCCGTTCGGCGCCAAGTCAAACTCGGGCAGCATGCTGGCGCTTGTGGCTGTGGACGCAGTGCTAGACCGGCTGCTCGGTATGGAGCCCGAAGACGCCCGCCTATTGCCTGCGTGGCTGCCGGCTCCGCTGGCCGAAGAACTCCGAGAGGGGCTGCTGCCGGCTGTCTACGAGCAAGCTGTCGCGCTAGTGGACCGACTAGTTGAAGAGCTGTGCCGTCGGTTTCCGACACTGGTTGGTGAGTCACGTGGCGTCGGGCTTGTAAGGGGACTGGTTATGCTCGAAGCCGATGGTCGGCCTTCGGCGCGACTGTCAGCTGCTGCGGCCAAGATGTGCTTGGCTCACGGTGCATACGTTCGTCAGGCGGACTCAGCTGTTCTAATTAAGCCGTGCATCGTTATTAGCGAGCGGGACACCATGGCCGCCTTGAACTCATTGACCAGAACTTTCGACGACGTCCTACGAATGCGCGATGCGTCTTGAACAAGGGAGGGGTGCTGATCGATTCAGTTTACGATTGGCAAGCCCCGTAGACGGTGGCGACTCGCTAAGCGCGAACTGCTTGGACCAAGTCCGTATCTGGATAAGCTCCGATGGTCTTCCAGACAAGCTGCGTGCACGTCTAGCGCGCTTGCGTGCGATGAACAGCGGCAGTCAGATCATGCTGATCGTCTGTGAGCGTGTCCTAAGTTCGATCGCTGCGCGGCGTCTCAGGGAGTTCGCACGGCAGATCGACATGAACATATGCGACCTTGCAGCTATACCGGCAGTGGATGAAGACGAGCGAATCATCTTGGAGCACATCAATGCAGAGATCGATGCCCACTTCCTCTGCGCCGAGTCTGCAAAAGGCAACCTCTCCGTGGTGTCGGACTACGCACGCTTATTGACCTTCGTTATCGACCGCGGTTTGTGCACCGACATGGACGTCGAATTCGCAGAGTCCTTTCCATCGCATGCGGCCAATGTCCCTTGTCCCGTGGGGATCATCGCCAGGTTTAAGCGAAACGGCTGCCTCAGCAATGACGTGACCGCGGGTGTCGCTTCGTCGGTGCCCTTCAGAATCGCCCGCCGGAACGTCGCCTCCTTGGTTCGCACCTACCGCGAGGCAGCATGCCAGTACCTGTCAGAGACGTACGGCGCGGAACTCGACACGAGCTCCGTAACTCGACACATTTCGTTTCTTGAACTGCGGAATCTACAACACGATGGCAATTTGTCTGGTAGTGCCCGTTTCAGCTTGACGGGCGGTCCAGATAACCTCGCGATCTCCGCGTATGAAGCCGGCCTCTTTTGCGGATATGAGCTTGGAGTTGCCCGTGGCGTTGAACCGGGGGAGCTGACTCCAGATCACCTGCCCCACCGGCTGATTTCGTCGGGCGTCCATAATCGACTTCAGTACGAGCCATTCGACTTCGGTGCGCCTCCGTCGACATCAGTGCGGACCGCACAGCAAGCGGCTCTTTGGCCCAGCTCCTTGCCGGGCGTTCTTTGCCACTGGGACCACAGCTGGATCGCAGGTCACGACTGGCACCACCCCACATACCGCGAGAGCTTGATTCTCAAGATGCTCAGAGACGACAGGTGGTCACAGGAAAAAGGAAGCGCAGTGGTGTCCCGCAATCCTGTTCCACCGTGTCTCTATGATCAGCCCAGCATTGAGGATTTCGTGCCGACCTCGTCGAGCGGAAGTGTCTCGTCGGGACTGATTCAGACGAGTGCCTCACCCCGGCTGGAACAGCAGGCGACAGTGAAAGCCGCTGTGTCCTCAAGAGAGTCAGATTCGCCGGAGTTGGCGAGATTCAGGAACGACGGGATTGTTGCAGTCGACGGCTTGGTGAGCGAGAGTTCGCTTCTAGATTTCCGTGAGTGTTTCGATGCCGAAGCCACCAAAAAGACCGCTGCCACAGCCCTGCAGCAGGTTTCGTTCAACCTTGCCGTCGATGATTGCGAACGAGTGACGCTGGAGCGGATTCGCGATTTTGCCCACCTTCCGGAGCTCGTAGACATCCTCGAACAATACTTCGGGGGGCCTTCGCGGTTCGTATCGGCTCGAGGTTACCGTCAGGGTCCTTGTAAGCCACTCCGCTACCGAGCCTGGGACTACCACCAGGATATGAAGACTGCCGGGCCGTTTGAGGAACTGAAGGTCATGGTATTACTCACTGATGTGGCACCTGCGGGGCAGGCTATGAGATACGTCTGTGGCAGTCACCAGCGGCGCTGGCAGTTTCGTACTCAGCGAGACACGAAGTTCGAACTCGATGATGCGCTTCAACTCGGCTCAGGCGGACTGTTCTTGGCTCATGGCCAGGCCGGGACCTGTGTGCTGTTCGACACGAACGGCATCCACTCTGGGCACCGAAATCTCTCAGCCACCCGCGACGTGTTCACCCTCAACTTCGCGCGAGAGTCCTCTGCGGCGTTCTACATGTTTTCAGATTCGACCCTCATCGGATCGGTATCCGAAGGCGCAGACTTGGCGCCTGCTCGATCGTTGAAATGGCGGTCCGGCGACGTTAGCTCGAAACATCTCGCTGCAATCCGCGCCGAGTACAAAGCTATCCCCGAGTTGTCTTCGACGCGGTCACGGTGGACCGGCGATGCTGTAGAATTAGTTGATATCCTGGCTGCAGACATAAGTATGGATCTTGACTTGCGTCTATCGACAAGATTCGAACTTGATCGGGAACGCGATATCGCGATGGTGTGGATTCGCGATGCCGGACAGGATGCGGAACAATACACAGAAGTGGCGACCAGACTTGATGAGGCGCCTACAGCCGGGCAATGCTTATGGCAGAAGGCTGATCCCCTTGCGAGTGCTTCTGAGATAGCGGCATGTGCGTGCTCGACTCTTCGGTCACGATTGGACGATGATGAAGCTGCCAATTGTGGGGCCTTGATCTCTGACCTCGGTGAAGCGCTAATCCGTTGTGACAGCGTGCAGCGACTGCGTACCACGTCGGCGTATATGTACCTCGCTTGCGCCTGGGCGCATCGCCTCCTGGCGGCATCCGGAGACATCGGTCTAAGCGTGACGTGCCAGCAACTTCTTGATCTTTATACCCACGTAGTGGCTGATGATGACGTCGTAACCGAAAGGTTGGGTGACCAGAGAAATGAGTGATCTGGAAATGGCCGACGACTCCGGACTCTGGCAGCAGGACACACCATTCCACCTGACAAGTATTGAGTCGGTCCAGCGGGTAGGTTCAGAACTCGGCAGGACATGCCTGGGTCTCGACGAACGGCTCACTGACCTCTCGCCGATGGAGCATCTTGCACGCAACGCCACCATGTTCACGCGCGGGGGCTCATTGGCGAGGGACTATTGGGTCGATAGTGCGCTTGGCTCGCGGATCCAGGGCCATCTTGCATCGGGTCAGCCGTTGGAGATGATTGACCTCTGCTCGATGACCTGCAACACGGTCTTGGGCACCAATGACCCGTGGGTGAAGCTGCGACAGGCAGCCTTTCTCCTATCAGATCAGCCCCACTACCTGCCGGCCCGAATAGGCTCTGATCTCTACTATCGGGTCGCGCACCGTATTTTGGAGCGACTACACCGCTTCGGTGGACACGAGGAATTCGTCATCAACCTCCGCCAGTGCAATGGATCGGATGCCGTGGAGTTGGCTCTACATGCCGCTTGGCGCGCTGTTCGTGATGTGCCGACCAGGCGCAAATTGGCCGCCTTTCGAGGCGGCTACCACGGCGAAAGTGTGCTTGCAAGCCTCATTGCAGAGGATGACCCCGCTTTCGGTGCCGGACGCGCTTTGATCGATCGGGTAGACAACGTGGTGACCTTCCCGTCTCCTACGTGTGGGGAAGATGGGAACCTAAGTTGCGAGGCTTTGGCCACGCTAGACGAGCTGGACCGGGATGGTGATGAGTATTTCGCCGTCATCATCGAGCCTATTCAATGGCGGAACTCAGTCCATGCAGTGCCGATTGAGTTCCTCCGACGACTCCGTGAAATCTGCACGCGCAAGTCGATCTGCCTAGTGTTCGACGAGGTGCAGAACGCCTTCGGTTACACGGGTAGTGTCTTCTTCGCCGAGAGTAGCGACGTCTGTCCAGACATAATTGCTACTGGCAAAGCCCTCACATCTGGCCACGGCGCGCTGGCGATCGTGGTCGCTCGGCGCGAGTACTCGACGGTTGAGGCGCCTTTCGGAAGCAAGACCAACTCTGGTGACATGCTGTCTTTCGTCGCCGTTGACGCTGTGCTGGATAGGCTCGGAGGGATGTTTCCGGAGGAACACGCACATCTACCGAGCTGGTTGCCAATAGGGCTCGCGACAGGCTTGCAGGCAGGACTTCTCACGACTTCCTACGCGCAGGTTGCTAAACAGCTTGACCAATTTATTATCGACATCCAGACACAGAATTCCTCGCTTGTCGGGCCGGCTAGCGGTCTTGGACTGATGCGAGGAGTTGCGATCCTCGATGAGGCCGGCCGGCCGTCTGGGGCACTCGCGGGAAAAGTTGCAGAGCTGGGCCTCAGGAAAGGGATATACGTGCGTAGGGCTGGACACGCCGTATACCTCAAGCCGAGCTTGGCAACGACGGCCGCCGACTTCGAAATGGCCGGCAGTCGACTGGCCGCTACATTCAGAGAAGTCGAGAGAACGATCGCGCGAGAGGGTGGCAGATGAACAGGCCCGACCCCCGACAAAGGTTCAGCATGGCGACGATTGAACAGCTCGATCCGCTGGCGAACGCATTCAGCGGGAGCATGCTAGACCCAACTTACCCGCAGTTCCGGCAGGCGAACGGGAGTCCCTATAGCCGTGATCCGAGGATGTTCACGCACAACTCAGCGCCGCGCGCCTTGCGCGCGACAGCCGGGCGCGGGGCTACCGTTTGCCTCTCAGATGGCAAAGAGATGATAGATCTCTGTTCGATGACCGAGAACACCGTGCTCGGGCTGAATGACCCGTGGGTGAAACTGCGGCAGCTGTCGCAGGTTTTGTCTGAGCGGCCTCACTACGTCACTGTGCGATTCGGGAGCGACCTCTACTACAAGGTGGCGAACCGCCTGTGGCGATACTTCAACGACAGCGCCAGCAGTCGAGACTTCGTGATAAATATCCGAGAGTGCACCGGGTCGGGTGCAGTGGAGCTGGCGCTCCACGCTGCGTGGACAGCTCGGCGCTCACCTCAGCGTCGCAAGCTAGCGTCGTTCGTTGGCGCCTTTCACGGGTCGAACCTGGGCGGAATCCTCGCGAGTGATCATCAGCCGACGCGTGGGTCCGGTCGGGTGCTTCTGGACAACGCAGAGAACGTCGTGAAGTTCCCAGTTCCACAGGGTGGAACCGATCAGGCGCTGAGCGCGATGACCCTAGATACGCTCGCTCGGCTGGACCACGACGGAGGCGAGTACTTTGCGGTGATACTGGAGCCGATTCCATGGCGAAATTCTGTTCGCGCGGTTCCCACCGAGTTCCTCCTACGCCTGCGGGACATTTGCACGCGACACTCCATCTGCCTGATTTTCGATGAGGTCCAGAACGGCTTCGGGTACACAGGCGCTGTTTGGTCTGCTGAATCGACGGGTGTCTATCCGGATATCTCTGTTCTGGGTAAAGGACTGACCTCAGGACATGGCACTGTTTCTATGATCGTCGCCGATCGGTCCTACGGCGTGATCGAGTCGCCATTCGGGTTCAAGTCGAACTCTGCCAACATGCTTTCCCTCGTGGCGGTTGACGCGGTCCTCGACAGATTGCTCGGGGTCGAGAGGGGCCCAGTGCCGACCTGGCTGCCAGCCTCGATGCAGCAGGAACTCCACGATGGCTTGCTGAAGACAAACTATGCGTGCGCAGTGAATATGGTAGACGAGATGCTGCTCGGGTTGCAGCTGCATTTGCCCGATATGGTCGGTGAAGCCACTGGAGTCGGCCTAATGCGCGGGCTGGTTGTGCTGGACGGGGACGGACTACCGTCCGCCGCCGTTGCGGGAGAGATCGCGCGGGTGGGTATGCAGCACGGCGTCCATGTCCGACAAGCGGACACGGCGATCTTCCTCAAGCCCTGCCTAGTCATCACTCAGTCCGAGCTTGATCGAGCTCAGCTGGCGCTTACCAAGGCAATCGAGGCAGTGGGAGCCGCGGCGAGCTGAGTATTGCAGCATCACCTCCTGCGGGCTTTGGGCCGAGGTAGTTACTTGAGGCGACGCTCGCGCTCGGTTAGGGCTGCGTCGATGTGCCGCTGGAGTTCTTCACCCACGAATCGGGGCTCTTGTTGGCAATCCAGGACGAGTGATTTCTGGCTGACACAGGATGCGCTCCCGAAGTACGTCAGGTGTGCCGCGAGATCTCTTTCGGCGTCGATGATCGAAACGGATCGATCCATCCTGTTGGGATCTGCCGCCCGCCGGGAGGCGAGCATCACGGCGGGCAATGAAAGTAGAACGTGGAGATCGAACAAGTCGAGGATGTCAGGTCGCTGAATGTGAGGGTCGGTCTCTCTAAGATCGAGGTAGTGTAAGTCGACAAGCAGAACTCGGTTGGTGCAGCCCTTGAGCCTTGTCGCAAGGTAATCACTTGCTTGGTCACGGATCTGAGCCCGCGCAACGTCTTCCAGGGATCGGAAATCCGCAGGAAACCGGTCGCCTACCGAGATCGTCTCGTAGTCCGACCGGTGATCTGCAAGCAGCCTGAGCAGTGTCGACTTCCCGACACCTTGGGGGCCGCCGACCGCGACGTTGAGTGACGGGCGAAGTCCTTGCTGTGTACTCACGCCGTCACTTCAGGCTTGTCGAGCTGTTCGAAGACCCGCGTGAGCGCCGCTAGAGCCTGGTCTGCTTCGTTCTGGGTAAGTGCCAGACTCGGCTTGATGAAAAGGGCCGCACCAGCCTGTCGTACGTAGACGCCCTCAGCCAATCCAATCCTCGCGACTGCCGCGGCAACTTCCTCCGACGGATCTCCATGCCCATCGAGAACCACTAGTCCACGTACGAGTCCGATTCCTGTGGAGGTTCCCACCCGGGCTGGAAAGCGACTACGGAGTACCGCGCACAGAGAGTCGACTCGGATCACTGTCTCGGCGTATGAAGATTTCAGCAGACCTTGCTTGAGTTCGTCGGCAAAATCCGCGGGCAACCAGGTAGGTAGGGCGTCTGCCTCGTCGGGCAGGACACCCAGGAGTCTGTCTAGCACTGCGTCGATGGCGACCAGCGACATCATGTCTGCAGCGTTGGATTTACCAGCAAACGTTCCGTCCACCTGGCTGAAAGCGGTCCTGGCGACTGTGATTGCAAGCGACCCATGCCCAGAAGTCAAGCCTTTACTCAGTGCGGTAATATCCGGAAGCACACCGCTGTTCTCTGCGAATGAGATCGTGCCCGTGTAGCCGAACCCGTTGTGGATTTCGTCGAACACTAGGCAGATCGACTTGCGCGTGCAGATTTCACGGAGTCGTCGGAGGAACTCAATCGGCACTGCATGGACTGAGTTCCGCCATTGAATAGGCTCGATGATGACGGCGAAATACTCATCACCATCCCGGTCCAGCTCGTCTAGCGTGGCCAAAGCCTCGCAACTTAGGTTGCCATCTTCCCCACACGTAGGAGACGGGAAAAGTGCCACATTGCTCAGGGCATTCACGAGGAGTCGCCCGGACCCGTGTTGCGGCTGGTGATCGCTGATGATGCTGGCCGTCAGATTCTCGCCGTGGTACGAGCCCTGAAAGGTGCAGAGGCGTCGCCGTTCCGGGGATGGAAGCGCCGCATTCCAGGCCGAATGAAGAGCCAGCTCGACAGCATCGGATCCGTTGCACTGTCGCATGTTGAGGACGTATGCGCCGGGCTCGTCTAGGTCGTCGAAGCATTTCAGAAGGCGGCGCGCGACGCGATAGTACATGTCGCAACCCAGCCTGATCGTCACGTGATGCGGGCGTCGGGACACGAGATAGGCCAACTGTTTGAGCTTCACCCACGGATCGTTAATTCCGAGCACTGTCAGAATGGTGCAGAGGTCGATTACATCTTGCCGTTCACCTGTAGCGACCCGGATGGCGTCGAGCGTGGCCCCGAGTCCACCTGTCACCCAAACGTCACGCGGCCATGACCCTCCACTCGTGAAGAAGTCCGCGCTCTTGGCGATTAGTGTCTCAGGTGCGCCCTCCGAGTCTGGGTGCTCAGGGTCCAGGCAGGAACCTGCGGCAACCTGAGCAAACTTGCTGAGTGGCTCCAAAGCCGCCAGCTGAAAGCGTGAACTTGACGAAATACGCATAGGCAGGTTCTAGCAGGATTTGTGTGGTCGTGTCAGCTTGAGCGGCTGATCCCGAGCAGTGCGTGTTTTGGTCTCGTCACGGCTGGGTGATGACAGGGTGTCTCAGCCGATCGATCGGTGGGGGCCGAAGATCGAAGGCCCCATCGTTGCTCGTAGCGAACCGTCACGTCTCCCTTGCGGAGATTCCTAACCATGGTTGTATTCCGCCGCTTGTTGAAGGAGCTCTGCCTGGCACCTTGTAATTAGAATTGTTGGGGTGACGGACATGGACTGGCCGCCTGCTGCGGCTGAGAGTGGATACAGACCGACAGTTTCCAGAGACTACGCCCAGCAAATCAAGCACTGGCACGAGCAGACCTATCAGAGGGCTCGGATTCGTGGCGAGTCGACCTATCAATACCTCGGCCTGACTCTGGAGGTGCCCGCCGACGTAATGCCAATTACACCGCTCTCCGAGCTGCTAGGCACCGTGGTTCTGAACGAAGTCGAGTCCAACGACCGCGTGCTGGACATGGGCACAGGAAGCGGCGTCAACGCCATCCTCGCGGCCACCAAGAGCCAACACGTCCTCGCGGTCGACATCAATCCGCATGCAGTGGAAGCGGCTCGTCGCAACGCGATCCGGAACCGCGTTGCCGATCGGGTTGACGTCAGGCACAGTGATGTCTACAGCGCAGTCGAGGGTAAGTTTGACTTGGTGATCTTTGATCCTCCGTCCCGTTGGTTTGCGCCCCGGGACTTGCTGGAAATGGCCAGCACTGACGTTGACTACTGTGCGTTAACCACCTTCGTTCGAGGTTTAAATAAATTCCTCAATGTCGATGGCCGCGCATTGATTTTTTTCGGCACCTCCGGTGATTTGGGATACCTCCATCAACTCCTATTGGAGGAGCGTTACGTCTTCGAAGTCCTGTCGAAACGGGAAGTGCAGAAGGGCGACCAGTACGTGACTTACTTCACTCATCGAATAACTCGGAGCTACTGACGCCTCTTATAACGAACGAGGTTAACGCTCCATCAGTCTCAAATCCTCAGGTTGCCGACCAGTCTGCCACGGGGGTGGCCGGGCCGGGGTGGCGCCAATTCGTCACGGTGACGAATGGTAGGCCGGAACGGCGTGCAGAGGAATAGGATTCCGACAGACCTAGGCGGAACTTCCTTCCGACACAAGCCGGAAAGCTGCTGGCCGGGAGGCTGTCGTCCGACAAGTTTCAGTGGAACCTACACGGACTCTCCGGATTCGGTTCCAGCGCAAAATCATTCGAGATCCTCGCCGATCCCGGGGTGGATTTGTTGCTGATCGACGGCGCGCTCTTCGACGATGCGGGCGCCTCGCCGTCGACGGCTGGTGCCGCCGTTGGTGCTGTCATCGCGGTGGGCGAGGCGATGGGGATCGGCGTCGGCACCAATGTTCTCGATACCGAACAACGCCTCGACGCCGCTCTGGAAAAGGGCGTTCCGTACGGGTGCGGACTCGCGCTCGCGGAGCCGATCGATGCAGCTACCGTCGAGCAGTTGATCGACGAGTCGTCGACTGACGGCGCAGGATGACGGTCGAGAAGTTCGCACGCGGCCCGGTATGGGCGGCAGCAGCCGCCCAGGGTGCCCTGCTGATGGTGAGCTCCTTTGGCTACGACTATCAGCGCGACGAGCTCTACTACCGCATGCTGCAACCGGCCTGGGGTTACGTCGATCAACCTCCTTTGACGCCGGCCATCGCTCGGATGACATTGCACCTGGCCGACGCGGAGAACGCCACCGGCGTGCGCAACGGATTCGTCCTGATGCTCATCGTGCTGCTCGGCCCACCGCTGGTGGTGGTGTGGGGAACCGGGATCGTTTGGTTGCTGCGATCCCCGCGACGCAACGTCGACGGCTGGCTCGTCGTCGGCCGGGCGACGGTGGTCGATGCAGGACCGATGGCCGCCAACCAGATCGGATGGAGCCAGTACGTCGCGCAGATCGCGCGGATCTATGACGATCTCCCCGCACCGAGACCACCGATTCTGACCTCCAACTACGGCCAGGCCGGGGCGTTGGATCGCTACGGCCCCGAGTTCGGTTTGCCCGCAACATATTCCGCCCAGAACGCCCTCTACGACGAACGACGCCTCCCTGAGGACACCGACGCCGTACTTCTCATCGGGGACAGTGACGCAGGGCTGCAACACTGTTCGAATCGTGCACGGTTCTGGCGAAGCTCGACAACGGACTCGGAGTCGACAACGACGAGCAAGGCGAGCCCGTTGCGTTGTGCAAAGATCCGCATGATCCGAAGCATTTGTGGCCGACACTTCGGCACCTGGATTGACGCCGCCCCTCCTCACACGCCCGACCTTGCCGACCAGTGACGGGGACATTCGCGGGCGTCGCACCGTCTTCAGTGCACGGTGTCCGTGCTGATACCGGGGTGTCGGCCGGCGATGATCCGGCGCGAATGATCGTCAGTCTCGGTCGTCAGCGTGAGGATCCACGGCGTGATCTCCTCGGTGAACTTGCCGGGATGAGGCTCGAGGTCGGTGAGTACATCACGTGTGACGGAATCAAGCTGTGGCGCAGTGACGTACTCGGCGGGTCCCGAGAACGCAAGGCTCACGTCGCGCGTGAGCGGGGCCGGGACGGTATCTGGGCCGTTGTCACCATCCCACTGGCGACGCAGCATCGGAGAAACGATCGGTTCCACCGAGAATGAATGACGTACTTCCGGAGGGAAATTTTGGGCCGCAACCGTTTTCGCGTGTCGAACAAAACGAGCGACTCGCTGCGGCGACGCGCACAACAGGATACGGCACTCCATCACAACAGGTTTCACGACTGACTCACTCCTTCACGGGGCAGGTAGTCCCTTCGACCATAGCCCAGATCCTGGAAAAAGCCAGTTCAGGACAGGAACAGCTGCGGGAGCGACGTCGATTCCATTACAGGCGATGGTGAACCGCGACATCCCGGCGATTGCCACTGGCGTGGTGTTCCTGTGGCTGATCGTGCCGGCGGCGTCGCCACACTGGTTGCCATCGGTGCTGCTGACCATCATGGCCATCGCCCTCGTTGACTCCGCGCGGATCGCGGCTCTCCCCGTGAATAGCGAAACACGTGCCTCCACAACAACTCTGGAGCGTATCACCGTGGGCATCTGCGCCGGGTGGGCGTCGGCGGCGGTGTTCGTGAACTGGGCATCCGACCGGAATCGGCGCGACCGCCGTCGCAGACGGGGTGTCGCGACGGAACAACCCGTGTTAGCCGCCCTCACTCACGACCGTGGCGATGTTGCGCTCCGCCACCGCCGTGATGGTCAGCGACGGATTGGACGCGCCCGCGGAACCGGGCAGCATCGCGCCGTCGTTGACGTAAAGGTTCTTGCACCCCCTAACCCGGCCGTAGCTGTCGCACGCCGTGCCGAGAGTCGCGCCGCCCAGGCAGTGGGCCCATGTCGTATCGGGTTCGTACACTATGCCGTCGATCGGTAGCCCGGATTGGTCCGCGAGCTTGTGGACGATACACGTGCAGTTCGCCGCGATATCAGCGTTGCCGCCCGCCGGGTAGTGCAGGATGGCCTGATTGCTTGCCCGGTCGAAGCGGAAGGTGCCGCGGGTATGGTCCACCGAGGTGAACGCGACCTTGATCGCCGACGTGTCGTTTGCTGCCGCAAGCGCATCACGCGGCTCGAATGAATAGGTGCTGTTCACCAGCGCACACACGCAGCGCGGGCACAGAAGCAGCGGCGGCCCCGGCGACGGAGTACTTGAGGAAACTGTGGCGATCCATGGTCCCACTCTCATCGAGATCGGGTAGCGCCAGCTTATTCTGATAAGCCAACCGGGGGTGGCTTCCGGTGGGAGCCCGCGTCGCCGACAATGGAAACATGGTCGTCGATTCTTTGCGCAGTAGCCTGGCGTGGACGATCTGGCTCGTCGCGCTGGCCCTGTACTTCGTCGCCGTCCTGCACCGCTCGTCGCTTGCCGTCGCGGGTCTGCTCGCGGCCGAACGGTTCGAGATCAGCGCCGCACAGTTGTCGACGTTCGTCGTGCTGCAGCTGCTGGTCTACGCGCTCATGCAGATCCCCGTCGGGTTGATGGTGGATCGCTTCGGGCCGCGGCGTGTGCTGCTGACCGGTGCGCTCATCCTGACCCTCGCCCAACTGAGCTTTGCGTTCGCCGACAACTACGGCTGGGCCTTGTCGTCGAGGTTCTTTGTCGGTGTCGGCGACGCCATGACCTTCGTGTGTGTGCTGCGCCTGGTGAGCACCTGGTTCCCGCACCGCCGTATCCCGATGATGACGCAGGTGACCGGCATGCTCGGGCAACTCGGCGCCGTCGCGGCCGCGGTCCCGATGACCTGGGCACTGTCCGCACTCGGCTGGACGCGCGCCTATCTGGCGACTGCGGTTCTGGGCGCCGTGTTGCTCGTCGTCGCGCTGTTCGTGGTGCGCGATTCGCCGCGCGCCCGCACGACGTCGGGTCCGCTACTGGGACTCTCGGGAATCAAGAACAGTCTCGCGGCGTCGTGGGAGCATCCCGGTACGCGCCTGGGATTCTGGGTGCACTTCTCCACGCAATTCAGCGCGACGGTCCTCGGGTTGCTGTGGGGCTATCCGTTTTTCGTGCAGGGCCAGGGCGTGAGCTCGGGGTCGGCAGGCGTGCTGCTCACCATCATGGTGCTGGCGATCATGTTCTGTGGCCCGCTGTTCGGCTGGCTCATCACCCGCTGGCCCTGGCACCGGTCGACCTTGGTCCTCACCGTCATCGGAACCATCGCCGGCACCTGGGCGCTGGTCCTCGCGTGGCCGGGGAACGCGCCCTACTGGCTGCTGATCCTGCTCGTTGTGGTGACCGGCGCGGGTGGCCCGGCGTCGGTGATCGGCTTCGACCTCGGCCGCACCTCCAATCCCGAATTCCGGGTGAGTACCGCCACCGGGATCATCAATCAGGGCGGCTTCTACGCGAGCCTGATGCTGGCGGCGATGATCGGGCTGATCCTCGACTGGCGCACTCCCGATGGCGTCGACGGCTATACCTCCGACGCCTTCACCTGGGCGATGTCATCGCAGTTCCTGCTGTGGGGTGTGGGCGTCGTGCAGATCTGGCGATACCGCCGCAAGGGCCGCAATCGGCTGCTGCACGACGACCCGGAACTCTGGTCGGAGCAGTCGGGTCGGCCGATCCCGGGATAGGTCGCTCGGGCCGGCCTGCTCGCCGGTGGCACAGCGTTGGCCGCGCAATGAGAGGATTGAGTGCGTTGTTGACAGCAGAGCAGGTCCGAGCCGACTTCGTCGGTCCGCACGGTGCCGCATACATCGAGCTCTCCGAGCTCTCGGCAACCGAGCATGCAGAGCTTCCCGAGGTGTGGCGCGAGTTGGTCTCGGCCCCACCAGAGTCCGTCGCCGCCAGGATCAGCGACCAGTGGACGTTGCACTGTCCACAGTTCCCGCTGATCGCGGAGTTCATCCGTGACCACCTCCTACACCTCGGGCTGGTGCGTATGCAGACGCCCTACCACTGGGTCCGGGCGCTGAATCATGGGCCACAACCGGACGATGAAGCCGGCACGACGGTCGTTCTCGCGTACTTCTTCCGCGACCTGACGGAGACTTTTCCCTTCCGAATGTGGTTCGGATACCGGCCCTTCGGGGGTGAGTTACCCCCGTACTGGACATCGGTTCTACCGATCGGCGGGACACTGGCGACGTCGGTGCACGATGGATTCCGAAATCAGTTCGACGAGGTCGGACTCGTAGCGGTCGGCGACATGCACACAGTCGCCGAGAGGTGGATCAACGTCAACGATCCCGACGGGGAAGATCTGATGATCCTGAACGAACCCGGTGGCACCGAACTCCCACGCAGCCGGTGGCCGGACTTCGACTCACTCGTCGTGGTCGCCGAGAATACCGATGCCCTCGGCTGGGCCGTCGACGTCGAGAAGACCGACGGGTCGGGCTGGGGTGACAGTTACGACAACCTCGTGCCGATCCCGGATCTCGCCCACGCCGTCCAGGCAATGATCTTGAGAAACGTGGGAGTGTTCGAACGATGATCACCGAGATGCTCGGTACCGGCGGCGGGTTCGAGATCTCGGAGAGGTGTACGACCACCACGATCACGGGGCCCAACGGAGCAGGCGGGTTCATCGCACCGAACACCGAGCAGAAGGTGCTTCAACCACACGTCGATCCGAGTATCGCCACAGCGACCCTCCAACGGGCTGTCACCGAGATCACGTCGGACTGATCCGTCGACGGCGGCCCTCAGCCACTGATTCGCGCGGCGGCAATCCGCTCGAGTTCAGCGACCGAACCGCGGTAGGGCTCGTCGTCGCGCGGCCAGTGCAGCACGACATCGGTGAACCCGAGTTCGGTTGCGCGCCCGACCATGTCGTCGAACATTCCGAGACTTTCCACCGAGCTGCGCGGCGACGAGTCGAGACTGAGGTAGCGACGGAAACCGGGGGTGTCCTGCTCGGCGAGAACGGCGTCGAGGACGGCGGAACTCGCCGCCACGCCGTCGAACCAGGCGTCGAGGGTGTCGACGCCCGAGGGGCCGGTGGTGATCCAGCCGTCGCCATGCCGGCCGGCGAAGCGCACCGAGCGCGGTCCGTTGCCCGCGAGCAGCAGTGGCACCCGCTCGCGGACGGGGCCGCCGACGAGTCGCATGTTGCGAGCGCGGAAGTAGTCGCCGTCGAAGTCGACGTGATCCTCGCGAAGCGTGCGGTCGAGCAGAATGGTGAACTCCTGCAGCCGATCCACGCGTTCTCTCGGCGGCAACGGTGTGCCTCCGAGGAGCGTGTCGTCGGGGGTTCCGCCGGCGCCGAGGCCGACGAGGAACCGGCCGTCGGAGATGTCGGCGAGCGTTTGCACCTCACGTGAGAACGACACCGGATGCCGAAAGTTTGGGGATATCACGAAGGCACCCAACTCGATTCGCGTGGTGAGCATCGCGGCGGCGGTGAGGGTCGGTATGCACGACGACCAGCGCGAGTCGGGCAGGCCGCCCCACACGAGGTGATCGTAGGTCCACGCATGGTGGAAGCCCATCGTCTCGGCACGCTGCCACAGTGGAGCGGCCTCACGCCAGGTCCGGTCGGGGAGAATGCAGATGCCGTAGCGCATGGGAGTCATTGTGGCGGGACCAATTCGGGGAAGTTCGCGGAGCGCTCGGCGCGGACCCAGGCGAGTCGACGGGACAGTTCGGCGCGTTGCGCGTCGTCGGAGGACTTCTCGTGCAGCCGGCCGAGCACCCCCTCGATGCTCTCGAGGACCAACGGTGACCGCAGTGATGCGGGCAGGAGATCATCGATGGCGGTGTGCAGCATGTCGAACCAGCTCGGACGCGAGATGATGAGCCGCACCGCGCCGTCGTCGTCGAAATAGCTGCGGGACCGTCCGGTGATCGGCATGGCCTGTGCGAGAAGATACTCCAGTTCGTCGAGGGCCTGTACGGCCGATGCCGGGTCGTTGACGGCCGGAGACATGGCTCGTAAACCGATGTCGGCGAGCAGGCGGAAGGCGAGCAACGGGTCCTGCTCGAAGGTGCGCTCGGGTCCGCCGACGAACTGCGCGAGGAGTTTCGCCGCGGGAAGAGATCCGCCGTAGATCGTGGCGATCGACTCGCCTGTGCGCAACGTCGACCCCATCGGTGCGTTGAGGCGGACAACCGAACCGCTGTCCGTCGCCAGATCGACGAGGTGATTCAACCGGAGACGTTGCAGCACCATCGGTGCGCCGGTCCACCGGACGTCGACGGTCCGATCGGGCAGGTGCTCGGTGGACTCGGTGTCGCGGGAGTCCTCGTCGTCGGTCGACGGGTACGCGGTCGCCAGTGTCACCCGCCCGCGATCGCTGATCGAGACGAGGACATGGGAGATCTGGGTGGCCGTCAGGGCATGGGAAAGCATGGCGCGCGCGGATATCAACAGCAGCAGCACGAGGGTGATCGCCACGATCGGGATCGCCAAGGTGACCTGGGAGCGATCCGCGGTGAACAACACCGATCCGATGCTGAACACGATGATCCCGATCGCGAGCGCCGCGGTGCGCCACACGACCGGGGCGTCGCGGAACAGGGTGAGGCGCGGGGTGAATGTGCTCGCGACCCACTGGATGACGAGGAACAACACCGAATAGATGACCGTGATCGCGCCGAAGACGGCGCCGGCCAGACCGAGCATCACCGGGATGATCGACGACGTCTGGATCACCGGCCCGCCACCGATGTGCGGCAGCGCGGCAGCAGCGGCGATGCCGGCGAGCACCGCAACGCCCTGAGTGATCCCGGCGCGCGTCGAACGTTTGACCCGAGGCACGTCCATCACGGTAGTCGGGCGCCTACGCTGTGCCGTTGAAGTGCGCGAACAACCCGCCGATCGTCGAGTCCGCGAGGTCGATCTGCGCGCCGTCGAGCTCGGCCTTTGTCACGATATCGCGGTCGTCGAAGGGCGGGACCTCGAGGAACTCCACGGCGAGGAAATCCGTCGGCTTGGCATACGTCGCAACCTTCTCGGGTCCGCCGTGCTGGGTGTAGTGGATCTCCAACAAAGGTGCTCCTCAGCCGTCGAGTGGTGACTCCCAGCGTTGCACTCGGGAATGGGCCTGTCGAGTTGTTCGGGCGTTGGCCCCGGTGATTCCCGCACGCGCGGTGAACCAAGCCCGATGTGTCCGGAGTGTGGCCGCGATGTCGTAGGTTGGACGACGACGCACATCCCGCCGAACCGCGTGCGATGTAGCTGCAGGGAAGGAGTCCGATGGCCCGGATCGAAGCCGCCGTGCGCACCAAGCAGCTTGTTGCCGCCGCACGTCGGGTGCTGTCCCGGGAGGGTGTCGCGAAGACATCGCTGCGTGCGGTCGCCGCGGAGGGCGACGTGCCACTCGGCACGATGCAGTACGTGTTCCCGAGTCGGGAGCGTCTGCTGCGCGCGGTCATCGAGGATTTCGTCACGGAGATCGGCCAGGTGTTCACCGAGTCGGTCCAGACCGGCGACGGCGTCGAGCACGCGATCCGCCAGGGTCTCCGGGCATTCTGGTCTCAGCTCGCCGCGGACCGGAACCTGCAGATCATGCAGTACGAGTTGACGACCTACTCCCTGCGTGCGCCCGGCCAGGAGCAGCTCGCGCGCTGGCAGTACGAGTCCTACGCGGACGTCGTCGCCGGGTGGTGTCGATCGGCGGCCGAGAATGCCGGGGAAGTCGTCGCGGTGCCCTTCGAGCAGCTCGCGCGCGTCATGCTCGCCAGCGTTGACGGGCTCATCCTGCAGTACGTCTGCGACCCCGACGACGTGCGGTCAGCCGCCGATCTCGAGGTCATCATCGACATGCTCATCGCGCTCGCGAATCCGCGACCGGCACCGGCGTCCTGAGCGCATAGTTTCCCAGCCACTGCGGTCGTTGCTCTTGTCAGCGGCGTCGGAGTGCTCCACATTCGAACTCGGTCAGTTGTATGACTGAGTTGATCTACGCGGATCGACCAGTACGGATATCCGGCCCAGTAGCCCTCTGATCGAGGGTGCCCATCACGTCAAAGAACCTGTCCGACAGTATCTTTCGCCCATCAGAGAGACCTTCATGAACAACGTCGACGTCGTGATCGTCGGAGCCGGCCTCGCCGGACTCTCCGCCGCACGCACGCTCACCCAGGCCGGTAAGTCGGTCGCCGTGCTCGAAGCGCGGGATCGGGTCGCAGGACGCAACCTCGGCGGCGTCCAGAGCAACGGGGTGACGGCGTCGCCCACCGGTATGCCGACGAATCCTTCGGCCTCGATCCCGATGACGCGGTGGAAGTCGGCCGGATCTGGGGTGAGGTCTCCGCGCTCGCCGAGACCATCGACACCGCGTCGCCGTGGGAGTCGCCGGATGCCTCCGACCTCGACCGGCAGACCCTCGACCAATGGCTTCTCGCGCAGAGCACCAACTCCATCGCGATCCGGTTCTTCCGGCTCGTCGTGCCGGCGCTCTTCTCGGCCGAATCGCCCGAACTGTCTTTGCTGCACTTCCTCTTCTATGTGCGATCAGGGACGAGCCTGGAGGTGCTCATCTCCACCACCGGCGGTGCACAGGAGACGCGTGTCGTAGGCGGAACCCACCAGATCTCCGAACGCATCGCCGCCGAACTCGGAGACGCGGTCGTCCTCAATACGGTGGTCACCGCTGTGGCACAGGATGATTCGGGGGTCATCGTCAGTTTCGACGGCGGGCAGATCTCGGCGCGGCACGTCGCCGTCGCCATTCCGCAGACCCTTGCCGGACGCCTGCGCTACAGTCCGCCGCTGCCCGCCGCGCGAGACGCTGTGACACAACAGTTTCCGGCCGGATCGGTCATCAAGTTCAACGTCGGGTACGAGACGCCGTTCTGGCGTGAGGACGGACTCTCCGGATTCGTCATGAGCCTCGACGACGAGTTCAACGTCGTCCTGGACAACTCTCCGAACGACGGGTCGTGCGGTGTTCTCGTGGGCTTCCTCGAGGGTGCACACGCGCACAGAGGAATTCACTCGCGGCTGCTATGGCGGCCGATTGGCGGCCGGCGTATGGACGCAGTACGGCGCCGCCATCTCCGCTCCGGTCGGGCGCATCCACTGGGCCGGCGCCGAAACCTCCGACGTGTGGAACGGCTACATGGACGGTGCAATCCGCTCCGGCTACCGAGCCGCTGCTGCGATACTCGAATCCTGATGAGGCGTGACGAGGTCATTCGATGATAAACAACAATGACGTGCAGGTGGCCGTCGTCGGTGCGGGAATGTCGGGACTCATCGCCGCGCGCGAGCTGAGTCGGCAGGGCGTCGATGTGCTGGTCCTCGAGGCCGCTGATCGAGTCGGCGGACGCACACTGACCGAGACGTCGGCACTGGGCTCCACGCTCGATCTCGGCGGGCAATGGATCGGATACGGGCACCATCGGTTCGAGGCGCTGGCCGATGAACTCGGCGCAACGCGCTTCGAGATGCGATCCCCGAAGAGTCCGGCGCTGCTCGACGGCGAGCGGGTTGTGCCGATGGCGTCGTCGACGATGGCGTTGGCCGGCGCCGCACTTGCCGGGATGGCTGCCCTCTCCCATCTCCCTTCCCGGAATCGTTGGAACACAACCACATTAGATCAGTGGCTTGTCCGGGTGCCGTCCGATGACGCTCGCCGGCTACTCGATGTCCTCGCGGTGGTGAGCTCTACCGCGGACCCGGACCGCATCTCCGTGCAGGCGTTCCTGAGCTTCATCGCGTATCAAGGTGGACTGTCGACGATGCTGAAAACGCGTGGGGGAGCGCAGCATGCGCTCGTCGCGGAGGGGGCTGGGGCTCTCGCCCAACGACTCGCCGCCCAGCTCGGTGACAGAGTGCGGACGGCGGCGCGTGTCACGTCCATCACGCAGAACGACAACGACGTGACGATCGGTACCGCCACGGATACCGTGCGCGCCGATCGGGTTGTCGTCACGGTGCCGCCTCCGCTCCTCGCCGGAATCGACTTCCATCCCGGCCTCCCGGCCGAACACGCTGCGCTGCAGCAGAACACGTACATGGGATCGGTGTACAAGGCGATCGCCGTCTACGATCGGCCGTTCTGGCGTGATCACACCGACGCGGAATCCATCCACCTCGATGATCCGGCCGCCGCGGTCTTCGACGCCTCACCACCGGGCGGTCCCGGACACCTGTGCTTCCTCATCGGCGGTCCCCAGGCGCGGGCCGTCGACAAGCTGGAACCGGCGGCACGCCGGTCGGCGTTGCTGAACAGATTGGCCCGACGCCTCGGTCCGCAGGTGCTCGAGCCGGTGAGTTGGCACGAGAAGTCGTGGCATCTTGACCCGTTCGTCGGCGGTGGGTACATTGCCCTTCCCGAACCGGGAACCACCGACGGCTTCTACCCCCACGCCTCCACCTCGACGGGTCATATCCATTGGGCCGGTTCTGAAACCGCCGCAGAACACGCCGGTTACCTCGAAGGTGCCATCGCAGCAGGAGAACGTGCCGCGGGTGAGGTGGTGGAGGCGCTCAGGGGGTGACGCTCACAGCACCTTCTCGATATCCCCGCCGAGCTTCTCCGGCTTCACCGTCGGAGCGAACCGATCGACGACATTGCCGGATCGGTCGACGAGGAACTTGGTGAAATTCCACTTGATCCGATTGCCCAGGACGCCCGACTTCTGCTCCCGCAGCCATCGGAACAGCGGATGCGCGTCGTCTCCGTTGACGTCGACCTTCGAGAACATCGGGAATGTGACGTCGTAGTTGAGCGAACAGAAGTTCTTGATCTCGTCGGCGTCGCCCGGCTCCTGATGCGCGAACTGATCGCACGGGAAGCCGAGGACGGTGAGGCCGCGGTCGGCGTAGGTGCGGTTGAGCTCTTCGAGGCCCTTGTACTGCGGCGTGAAACCACACTTCGACGCGGTGTTCACGATCAGCAGCGGTTTGCCGCGGTAGAGGCTCAGGTCGACAGGATTGCCGTCGATATCTGTGGCCGTGAAGTCGTATGCGGTGGTCATCAGCTCCCCGATCTGTCACACATCACTACTCGTCGACGATGCTACTGCGACGAGGGATTGTGGGACGGCACCCCGAGCAGCCTGTCCACTGTCATCCGCTCGACTGCGGCGCCGTGGTGGATGTCGGAGGGCTGTGGTTGATTGAACCCATGGCGGACAGATGGTCGGCCGAGCAGATCGTGGCGCTCGCGCCGGATCCGGCGTCGGTGAGGGCGGGGGAGAAGCTCGCCACGCCTACTCCGTGGTCGGAGGTGGGCGCGGCCTCTGCTGCGCTGTGGGGGATGTGCGAGGGCAGCGGTAAGACTCCGTACCAGACCATCGTCGACCTGGCCGGTCCCGCCTACAAGTGTTCGTGCCCGTCCCGGAAGTTTCCGTGCAAGCACGCGCTGGGTCTGCTGCTGCTGTGGAGTCAGGGCGAGGTCCCCGATGCCACGGCTCCCGCGGACTATGCAGAGACGTGGCTCGCGGCCCGTAGCGAGCGTGCCGAGAAATCACCCGCCGGACCTGAACAGGCCACCGCCACACAGAAGGACCCAGATCGCGCAGCGAAGACCGCCGCCCAACGGGTGGATCGGGTCCGCGGCGGCATCGATGAGCTCCAACTGTGGCTCACCGATCAGGTCGGCCTGGGGCTTGCCGGCGTCGAGGCCGCGCCGTACCGCACCTTCGACGCGGTCGCGGCACGCCTCGTCGACGCGCAGGCGCCGGGTCTGGCGAACCGCATCCGCCGCCTGCCGGCCCTGGTCTCCGGTGGCACTGCAGCCACCGTCGACTGGCCAGAACAACTCCTCGAGGAGTACGGGCGCATCTGGTCCTTGTGCGTCGCACACCAACACCTCGATCAGCTACCCGATGCGTTGGCGGGAACCGTCCGGCGCCACGTCGGGTATCCCGTGTCCAAAGCGGATGTCCTTGCCACGGAGGGAATCTCGGATACGTGGATAGTGCTCGGCCGCCGCGAGGCCGAGGAGGATCATCTCGTCAGCCGCCGTACCTGGCTGTGGGGCACCACCACCCGCCGCTACGGACTCATACTTGATTACGCTCCCGTCGGCGGCATACTCCCAGCACGCCCCGTCGTCGGCGAAATCATCAGTACCACAATGTATTTCTACCCTGGAGCACCAGGATTGCGGTGCATCTATGACACCGTCGACCCCGTCGATCCACCACCCACCCTCACCGATGCCTTGCTCGACACGCTCCCCAACGACGACATCGCCGGCGCACGGCGGCGTCGTGCTGCGGTCATCGCCGACGATCCATGGGCCCTCAGCTGCCCGACGGTGATCGCCGGACGCCTCGGCCGCACCCCGGATGACACACCCGCCCTCATCGACGACGCAGGTTTCGCCGTTGCGCTCGCTGACCTGGGGAGCCGCTGGGCACTACTCCTCGCGGTGACGGGCGGTGCCCACCTGTCGCTGTTCGGCGAGTTGGGGATGAGCGGGCTCGACGTCGTGTCGGTCATCGCGCAGGGGCAGGTGATCGGGCTGTGAGCACCTGGGAGGAAACGGTGTCCGCCGCTCTGGTCGGCGTAAGGACCCGGCCGGTCACCCTCGACGGGCTGGACCCGGTCGTCACATCACAGCTACCCGAATCCGACACATCGGATCCGGTGACGACGACGCTGACCGTGGCCGCATTGACCGCGGCCGCACATCAGGCAGTCGGAGTGGATGCCGTTGTTGCAGGACCTATTCCACCGGCACCGCATGACGCGCGCCCCGCGATGTCGCCGATGACCACCGCCTATGTCCACCGGGCGCTACACCTCACGCCGCGCCTCGCGCAGTGGTGCCTGCAGTTCCTCGCCGACAACGCCTTACAGCCACCGCCCACGCTGCTCCCCGAACTCCTCGCCCGCACCACGCGCGACGTCGCGATCCGCGACACGATCGACCGGATCGTCGGCCCGCGGGGCCGGTGGCTGGCCGAGCACGCACCCGAGCTCGGCGCACGCCTCACCACACCGTCGGCGACGCCGTTCACGGGCCCGCCCAACGCATCGGTCTGGACACACGGCACGTCTGGCCAGCGCCGCATCTACCTCGCCGGGCTCCGCGATCGGGACCCGGTTCACGCGCTGGATCTCCTCACCCGGAGCTGGCCCTCCGAAACCGGGGAGGATCGGCAACTCCTGATCACGGCGCTGCGTCACAACATCTCCCAGCATGACGAGCAGTTCCTCGAATCGGCCCTCGACGATCGTCGAAAAGGCGTGCGCACCACCGCCGCCGAATTGCTCGACCTCATCCCCGGATCGGCACTGCAGGAGCGGCTGTTTCGCGCCGCGGCCACCTGCCTGCGCCTCGTCCAGACCCGACGCCTCATGTCCGTGCACCGCACCATCGAAGTCACCCGCCCTGCCGAACCGGACGCCTCCCTCGCTCACGACGGCATCAGCCTCAAGGCGCCACGCGGCATCGGTCTTGGCGCGTTTGTACTGTCCCAGCTGGTGTCCCGTGTTCCGCCGACGCGGTGGGAGGAGCATTTCGCGCTGACACCCCAGGAGATCGTCGCAGCAATTCCCACCGACCAGACCGAACTGATTCACGGTCTGTGCACATCATCGATCAACCGCGGCGAAAGCCGGTGGGCCAACGTACTACTGGCGCATCCGGCGGCAATCCCGGAGATCGTCGAGATCGCCGATGAGCAGCACCTCACCGACGCCTTCTCCTCGATGCCCGCGCCGCTGCAGCTCGGCGCACTACGGGCACGGCCCTCGCAGTGGCCAGATGTCATGTGCCGCAAGGCTGTTGCTATGGTGCAGGAGGCGCTCTCCGGCCAACGCCATGCCCCGCCACTCGCCAGCCAGATCATCGACCTGATGTCGACGGGCCTGCCCGTCACCGACAGCTGGCGTCAGACGGTCGAGGCCATGCGCGAGTCGGCTCCCATCGCCGCCACCAACTTCGCGACGCTTTCCGAGGCGTTGCGCATCCGATCCGTGCTAGAGAGGGAAGTGTCGTGACCGAAGGTACCGATCAGGAACAGTTACTCAGGCCGCATGCCGAGCAGCTCTTCGCCGACGAACTGGCGGCCCTGGCCCACCACGACACAGGGATCCGGCCGCAGAGCTGGCTACTATCGCCCGCGGCGGTGGTCACCTATCTTCTCGGCGGTGAACTCGACGACGGCACCGTCATCAGCCCGAAGTACATCGGACCCCGACGCATCATGGAGGTCGCCGTCGCAACGCTGGCCACCGATCGGGCACTCCTCCTGCTCGGTGTGCCCGGTACCGCCAAAACCTGGGTATCCGAGCACCTTTCCGCCGCGATAAGCGGGACGTCGACGCTGCTGGTGCAGGGGACTGCGGGCACACCCGAGGAGGCGATCCGCTACGGCTGGAACTATGCGCGCCTCATCGCCGAGGGGCCGTCGATCGACGCGTTGGTGCCCTCGCCGATCATGACCGCCATGCAGGAGGGCAAGATCGCCCGGCTCGAAGAACTGACCCGCATCCCCTCCGACGTGCAGGACGCGTTGATCACCATCCTCTCCGAGAAGACGCTGCCGATCCCGGAACTCGCGCTCGAGGTCCAGGCGGTCAAGGGATTCAGTGTCATCGCGACCGCCAACGATCGCGACCGCGGCGTCAACGATCTCTCCTCCGCACTGCGGCGTCGGTTCAACACCGTCGTGCTTCCGCTGCCGGCCACCGCCGACGAGGAGGTCGCGATCGTGACCCAGCGCGTGGCGTCGCTCGGCAAGTCCCTCGATCTTCCCGAACTGCCGTCGGCCGCCGACGAGATCCGACGCGTCGTCACCGTCTTCCGGGAACTGCGCTCCGGGGTCACCGAGGACGGACGCGCCAAGGTCAAGCAACCCAGCGGCACACTGTCCACCGCCGAGGCCATCTCGGTCATCACGCACGGCATCGCGATGTCGGCGCACTTCGGCGACGGGGTCCTGCGGCCCGCCGACGTCGCCGCAGGCATCCAGGGCGCCGTCATCAAGGACCCGTCGTCGGACGCCGTCGTCTGGACCGAGTACCTGGAAAGTGTTGTGCGCGAACGGCAGGAGTGGGCCGACTTCTATCGTGCGGCCCGCGGGGCGCTGCGCTGAACATCTCATGACCGAGGCCACGGAGATCGTCGCGCGCACCGTCAGCACGGTGGAGCCGGGAACGTATGTGCTGGGAATCCGGCATCACGGGCCCGGGTCGGCGCGCGCCGTCATCGCCGAACTCGAGCGCATCCGCCCGGATGCTGTGCTCATCGAGGGACCGGCCGATGCGTCGTCGCTCATTCCAGCGGCCATCGACCACGGGATGGAACCGCCCGTCGCACTGCTCGGGTATGCCGCGGACAATCCCGCGAGCGCCGCGTTCTGGCCGTTCGCCGAGTTCTCCCCGGAATGGCAGGCGATGCGGTGGGCGGTGAGCCATCGCGTGCCGGTGGAGTTCTGCGATCTCCCGACGTCGCTGGTGCTCGCACACCGCGACAAGCCGTCCGCGGCAGATCCGACGGACGCCGAGCACCCCTCACCGCGCGCCGACCCCATCGGCGCCCTGGCCGCCGCAGCCGGCTATGACGATCCCGAACGTTGGTGGGATGACGTCATCGAAACCCGCGGTGAGGGAGACGGTTTCGCCGCGATCACCGAGGCCATGGCCGCCCTGCGCGAGGATCTCGAACCATTCGAACTCGGCGAACCGAGCGCGGAGCACCTCCACGAGCAGCGCCGCGAAGCCCACATGCGTCAGGTGCTGCGCAAGGCGCTCAAGCGTCCGGAGGTCCAGCGCGTCGCGGTCATCTGCGGAGCCTGGCACGCACCCGCACTGTCCGGGAAGCTGCCGCCGGCCACCGCCGACGCCAGAGTCCTCAAGGGCATGCCGAAGGTCCGCAGCAAGCTGGCCTGGGTGCCGTGGACGCACTCCCGCATCGCGACGGCCAGCGGCTACGGAGCCGGTGTCGTCTCGCCGGGTTGGTATCACCATCTGTTCACCACGGCCGACGACGTTACCGTCCGCTGGCTCATTCATCAGGCCAACCTGTTGCGCGACAAGGATATCGACGTCTCGTCGGCGCACATCATCGAGACTGCGCGCCTGGCCGAGGCGCTGGCGGTGATGCGCCGCCGTCCGCTCGCCGGGCTCGCCGAGATCAACGAGGCCACCCTCGCGGTCATGTGTCAGGGGGACTCCGGACTCGCCGACCTGATGTATCGCGAAGCGGTCATCGGCGAACGGCTCGGCAGCGTCCCCGACGACGCACCTGTCGTCCCGCTGCAGGCCGACGTCACCGCCACCGCGCGATCTGCACGTCTCAAGATGGACGCCGCGTCGAAGGAACTCGTCCTGGACCTGAGGCGCCCGACCGACAAGGCGAAGTCGTTGCTCCTTCACCGACTCTCCGTCCTGGGGGTCGACTGGGGCGTGCCCAAGGACGTGACCGGGACGGGCACCTTCAAGGAGGGCTGGACGCTACGGTGGCGACCCGAGTTCGTCATCGACATCGTGATGGCATCGGTCTGGGGTACCACCGTCGTGGCCGCCGCCACCGCGAAAGTCGTCGATCAGGCAAGTGCCGGGACGTCGCTCGACACGGTGACCGGGGCGCTGGAGTCGTCGTTGCTCGCCGAGCTACCCGACGCCCTCCCACCGGTCTTGCATGCCCTGCACGAGCGGGTCGCCGTCGATCACGATGTGCTGCACCTGATGTCGGCGCTGCCGGCACTGGGCCGCGCACGTCGTTACGGCGATGTCCGTGGTACCGACACGGCCGCGCTCGGCGATGTCGCGTCGTCGTTACTGCTCCGCATCTGCATCGGGGTGCCAGCCGCGATCTCTCACCTCAACGACGACGCTGCCGCCGAGTTCAAAGCGGGACTCGACGCCGTCCACAGCACCGTCTCCGTGCTCGACGACGAGGACCGGGAGCGGTGGCTGGCGGCGGTTCGCGTGATCGCCGACCGGTCCGAGGTCAACGGACTCCTCGTCGGCCGGGCAACGCGTCTGCTGCTCGACGGCGGCCAGATCGATGGCAGTGACGCCGCCGCCCGACTCGGATTCGCGCTGTCGACCGGTGCGACGCCGGTCGCCAAGGCGCAGTGGATCGCCGGGTTCCTGGGCGACGGCGGCATCCTCCTCGTGCACGACCGTGACCTGCTCGTCGTCCTCGACCGCTGGCTCGTGAGCCTACGCGAACAGGACTTCACCGACGTCCTCCCGCTGCTGCGCAGGACCTTCGGTGACTTCGACTCGTCGGTCCGCCGCAACATCGGCAATCGTGTTGCGTCGCTGGGAGATACCACGGCCCCGGTTGCCGTCACCACCACTTTCGACGCCGCGCTCGCCACACCCGTCGTCGCGGTCGTCGCCGAGATCCTGGGGTTGGCATGACAGACGAGACGCAGCCGGCACCCGCCGACGAACGCGGCCGACGATGGCGCCTGGTCCTCGGTGATGCGGCCGAGGCGGCGTTACCGTCGCTCGGCGCGGACGATTCGTCGATGGATGGGGCACTCGGCGCGCTCTACGACGCCGACGGCGACCGCAAGGGCGGCCTGGGCAAGTCCGCGCCCTCGGTTGCGCGGTGGCTCGGCGATATCCGAAAGTACTTTCCCTCCACCGTGGTTCAGGTCATGCAGCATGACGCGGTGGAGCGGCTCAACCTGCACGCACTGCTCACCGAGCCCGAGCTGATCGACAGCATCGAACCCGACATCGAGATGGTCACCACCCTGATCAGCCTCGGCCGCGCCATCCCCGCGAAGTCGAAGGCATCCGCTCGGGCACTGGTCCGCAAGGTGGTCGACGAGGTGGAACGGCGCATCGCCGAACGGACCCGAAGCGCGGTGGGTGCTGCCCTCAACCGGGCCGCACGGGTCAACCGGCCCAAGCTGCATGATGTCGACTGGAACGCCACCATCGCCCGTAACCTGCACAATTATCTGCCCGAGCAGAAGACCATCGTGCCCGAGCGCCTCGTCGGATACGGTCGTCGCTCGCAGGTGGTCACCAAGGACATCGTCTTGGCGATCGACCAATCCGGTTCGATGGCGAGCTCGATCGTCTACGCATCGATCTTCGGCGCCGTCATCGCCACCATGCGTTCGGTCCGCACCTCGCTGGTCGTTTTCGACACCGAAGTCGTCGATCTGACCGACAAGCTCGACGATCCGGTCGACGTGCTCTTCGGCACCACGCTGGGCGGTGGCACCGACATCAACCGCGCCATCGCCTACTGCCAGGAACTGATCAGCCGGCCCGCCGACAGCATCTTCGTCCTCATCTCCGACCTCTACGAGGGTGGTGTGCGCGACGAGATGCTCAAACGGGTCGCGCAGATGAAGGCCGACGGCGTGCAGGTCGTCGTGCTGCTGGCCCTCTCCGATGAGGGCGCACCCGCCTTCGATCGTGAGATCGCCGCGGCGCTGGCCAGTCTCGGTGTTCCCGCGTTCGCATGTACACCCGACGCCTTCCCCGACCTCCTCGCCGTGGCCATCAGCCGCGGCGACATCATCGGGTGGGCCGACGCCAACGACCTCGCACAACGCGGGATGTCCGACTGAAACCTGCGTCCGGTTACCCTCGGAGGCGAGAAGGATCGACGACCCGGGTCACCTCAGGAGGGATGGAGTACCGATGGCGGCGAGCAGCGGAGCCGGCAACACCCACACCCGCGTCTTCATCGACAAGCAGTCACCCGCGGTGTACGCCGCGCAGGTCGAGGTCGCCAAGGCGGTGCGCGGTGCGGTGTCGTCGGCGGGCTTCGACCGTCGCTTCGCCGAACTCATCAATGTGCTCGTCTCGCAGATCAATCGCTGCGCCTACTGCCTCAACCTCCACACGACGGCGGCGGTCAAGGCCGGCGAAACCACCCAGCGCCTCGCCGTCCTCCCCGCCTGGCGCGCGGCTCCGGCATTGTTCTCCGAGAAGGAGCGCGCCGCCCTCACCCTCGCCGAGTCCATCACGACGCTGCCCGACGAGGAGACCCAGGATCACCAGTATCGTGGCGCGCGAGCAGTTCTCACCGAGGACGAGGTCGCCGCGGTCAGCTGGTTGGCCATCGCGATGAACTCCTTCAACCGCATCTCCATCGTCAGCCGGCATCGGGTCCGGGCGAAATAGCCCGCGCACAACAGCACTGCCCACCGCGTGAAACGGTGGGCAGTGCCGGACCTGCGAACAGGCAGGGGATAGCAGTGATCAGGCGGGCGCCCCGGCCACGGCGCGGGAAGCCTCGATCTCTTCGGGCATGTTCACCGCGGCGAGATGCGCCTCGGGGAGCGGCTCACCCGGGCCGAAGTGTGCGAAGGCCTCGATGTGCCGATCCAGGTCCAGCGCGCACGGGGTGCCGTAGGTGAAGTACGTTTCCCAGGGCAGCTTGGCGCCGCCGACGGCCAGACCGGTGTCGATATCGGACATCTGCCAGGTCTTGGTCGTGGCGTCGGGATCCATGTGGAGGTAACCGGCCTCCCCGAAGAGCTCGATGCGGTTTCCGCCGGGTTCGAAGACGTACAGGAACTGACCCTGGGTGATGCCGTGAACGTCGGGTCCGGCCTCGATCTGAATGTCATATTCGCGGAACATCTCCGCGGCGTCGATGTTGTGCTGGCCGTTGCCATAGAAGAACGCGACGTGGTGCAGCTTGCCGCGCCCGCCGGTCATGTCCTTCATGCAGGCGACCTCGTGACCCAGCAGATTCGAGCTCATCCAAGCACCGATCTCCGTGTCTCCGTCGACGACGCGTTCGGTGGTCCGGAAACCGAGGTGACGCTCGAAGGAGTCGCGCATCGCCGTGACGTCCGACGCCATCAGGTTCAGGTGATCGATGCGCTTGACGGGGATGCCCTGCAGCGGCTTCTTCGACGGCCGGGACAGGATCTTGCTCTGCAATTCCGGCGGCGCGACGTACTTCTCCACCTCCCACAACAGCGACAGGTTGTGGCCGTCGGGGGACTGATAGCTGAAGGTCTTGCCGTAGCCGAAGTCGTCCTCGTGGAAGCTGCCCTCCACGTTCGCGCTCTTCAGTGAGGTGACGCGACGCTCGAGAGCCTCGGCCGACTGGGTACGCAGCGCTGCGTGTCCCATGCTGGCTTCCGGCGCCTCGGTGACCTTGAGGCTCCACTGGTAGGGATCCTCAAAGGCGCGCAGGTAGACCGACTGTCCCTCGCGCTTGGTCACCCTCATGCCGAGGAACTGCGTGAAGAAGTTCTCGGTCTCCTGGGGCTTGGGGCTGAAGAGCTCGACCCGCGCTAGGTGCGCGATATCAAAACGAGCGGGATTCTCGGCCATCGGATCTCCTGTGTGACTCATCGGGCGCCGGGTTCTCGGCGTCCGTTCCAATGCGGATGAACAGAGCATGGCCCGACGATGTGACGCCAGTCACCGTCGTTCGGCAATGCCGAACAATTCGACGATGTGGTGGCCGCTCATCCGGGCTGGCCGTCGACAACCCCTCGTCGACGACCCGAGTCCCTACCGTCGTTCCCATCCCACCCGCGCATGGCTTGCGTGGGCACCGGAGCGGAGGAGAACGAGATGAGCCGGTTGACCGCTGCGATCGTCGGATCGGGCAACATCGGGACCGATCTGATGTACAAGCTGTTGCGATCGCCCGACGTCGATCCCGTCTACATGGTGGGCATCGACCCGGAGAGCGAAGGCCTCGCGCGTGCCCGTGACGCCGGACTGGAAGCGTCCGCGGAGGGCGTGGATTGGCTGCTCGCACAGTCGGATCTACCTGATCTGGTGTTCGAGGCGACGTCGGCGAAGATTCATGCGGCCGCCGCACCGCGCTATGCCGAGGCCGGCATCACCGCGATCGACCTGACGCCCGCCTCGGTGGGGCCCTACGTGGTGCCCGCGGTGAACCTCGAGGAGCACCTGCGAGCCCCCAACGTGAACATGGTGAGCTGCGCCGGGCAGGCGACCATCCCGATCCTCTACGCGATCAACGAGGTCGCCGACGCCTCCTACGGTGAGATCGTCGCCGCGATCGCCGCGAAGAGCGCAGGGCCCGGGACCCGTCAGAACCTCAGCGAGTTCAGTGAGAAGACCGGCCGCGCGTTGGCCCAGGTGGCCGGCGCCGACACCGCCAAGGCCATCTCGGTCATCAATCCGGCGGAGCCGCCGATGAACATGCGCGACACCGTTTATGCCAAGGTGCGCAACCCCGATGCGGCGGCGATCGAGCGGGCGGTGGTGGACATGGTCGCCCGGGTCGCCGAGTACGTCCCCGGATACTCGCTCAAGCTTGTCGACGTCGACGGTGACCTCGTCACCGTGATGCTCGAGGTGGTCGGCGCCGGAGACTTCCTGCCTACCTACGCGGGCAACCTCGACATCATCACCGCCGCCGCCGTCCGTGTGGCAGACGTGATGGCTCAGCAGAATCTCGTGACAGGAGTAGCCCCGTGATCACCTTCGACGAACCCAGCAACACACCCACCAACGCGCCGTACAAGGGCAAGGTCACTCTTGTCGATACGACGCTGCGCGACGGCATGTCGAGCGTGTCGCACAAGTTCACCACCGACAACGTCGCGGCCATCGCCGCCGGTCTCGATCGTGCGGGCATCTCGACCATCGAGGTCGCCCATGGCATCGGACTCGGTGCGTCGTCGATCCAGTATGGCTTCGCAGCCGCCACCGATCCGGAGTACATCCGCGCGGCTGTCGGGGCCGTCGAGAACGCCGACATCGCCGCGCTGTACGTGCCGGGCATCGCCACCCTCGACGAATTGCAGAAGGCCATAGACGCGGGTATCAAGACCGTCCGTGTCGCCGTGCACTGCACCGAGGCCGACTGTGGTCAGCAGCCCATCGAATGGGCTAAGGCCGAGGGCCTCAACGTCATGACGTTCCTCATGATGAGCCACAAGCTGGCGCCCGAGGCGTTGGCCGAGCAGGCCGTGAAGATCGATTCCTACGGCTCGGACGTCGTGTACGTCGTGGATTCGGCGGGCGCGCTGGTTCCGGAGCAGGCCGGCGATCGTGTCGCGGCGATGCGCTCGGCCATCAAGGCCGACATCGGTTTCCACGCCCACAACAACCTCGGCGTCGGGATCGCCAACGCGCTGGTCGCCGCCGAGAAGGGTGCTACCTACATCGACGGCTCACTGCGCGGGCTGGGTGCCAGTGCAGGAAACGCCCAAACCGAGGTTCTCGCAGCGGCATTCGAGCGCGCGGGCTGGGAGACCGGTGTGGACCTGTTCCCGCTGATCGACACCGCCGAGCATGTGGTGGCACCGCTGATGAAGGAGCCGCAGATCGTCGACGAGACCGCGCTGGTCCTCGGCGTGGCTGGTGTCTATTCGACGTTCTTCCACCCCACCAAGCGCGCCGCCAAGAAGTTCGGAGTCCCCACGCGCGACATCCTGATGGAACTCGGGCGTCGCGGTGTGATCGGCGGGCAGGAAGACATGATCATCGACGTCGCGTCCGAACTGGCCGGCCGGACCTACGAGACCCCGGAGGTTGCAGCGGTATGACCACCACAGAGCACCCCGCAGAGATCAAGCACCTCATCGGTACCGAATGGCGATCCTCTTCTGACGGAGCCACATTCGAGTCCCGCGATCCGCACGACGGCAGCCTGCTGGCCACGGTCGCGCGCGGCACCGCCGACGACGGGACCGCCGCCATCGACTCGGCGCGCACCGCGTTCGACGACGGCGAGTGGCCGCGCATGTCGCCCAAGGAGCGCGCCACGATCCTGCACCGGGTCGCCGACGCCGTCGACGATCATCGCGCGGAACTCGCCCAGATGGAGACGCGTGACGGCGGCAAGACGATCACACAGTCGCTGCACGCCGAGATCCCCCGGGTGGCACACAACCTCCGCTTCTTCGCCGACTATGTGGCCATGGCCGCCAACGAGGCCTACCCCGACGGTGACCTGCTCTCCTACGTGCTGTACCCGCCGGCGGGGGTGGTGTCGGCGATCAGTCCGTGGAATGCGCCGCTGATGCTGGCGACGTGGAAGATCGCACCGGCGTTGGCATTCGGCAACACCGTGGTCCTCAAACCGGCACCGCAGACGCCGATGACGGCGAACCGGTTCGCCAAGATCGCCCTCGAGGCCGGTCTGCCGCCAGGTGTGCTCAACGTGGTCCACGGCTTCGGTGGAGAGGCCGTCGCCGGCCCACTCACCTCCGACCCGCGCGTCGACCGCATCACCTTCACCGGCTCCAGTGCGACCGGAGTCAAGATCCTGCAGGCGGCGGCCGTCAACCACACACCCGTCTCCGCCGAGATGGGCGGCAAGTCCGCCAACATCATCTTCGACGACGCGGATTTCGATGTCGCAGTGCCCATGTCGTTGCGCGCCATCTTCGGCGGCAACGGCCAGGTGTGCCTGTCCGGCACACGGTTGCTGGTCCAGAACTCGATTCGTGAGGCCTTCCTCGAACGGTTCGCCGAGGAGGCTCGCAAGCTGGTCATCGGCGACCCGAAGGACCCGGGCACGTTCATCGGCCCGCTCATCGAAGAGCGCCACCTCGAGAAGGTCCACAGCTACGTGGAACTCGCGCAGGAAGAGGGCGGCAAGGTCATCGTCGGCGGTGAACGTCTGACGGGACCGGAGTACGCCAACGGTTTCTACTATCCACCTACCGTCATCACCGGCCTCACCAACGAGGCGCGCACCGCGCGCGAGGAGATCTTCGGCCCGGTCGAGACGGTCATCGGCTTCGACACCGAAGAAGAAGCGTTGCGCATCGCCAACGACTCGCCCTATGGGCTGGCCGGAATCCTGTTCACCGACAACCTGAATCGTGCACACCGGATGGCTGCGAAGTGGAAGGCCGGGACCGTGTGGATCAATACCTTCTTCGAGCGCGACCTCCGGCTGCCGTTCGGAGGCGAGGGCATCAGCGGACTGGGTCGCGAAGGCGGCCAGTACTCACGCGAGTTCTTCACCGAACCGCGGGCCGTGACCATTCGTCTGCGGTGAGAGGAGCAAGCATGACGTCGACGTGCGTGGTGGTGGGCGCCACCGGTGCGATGGGCTCAGCCATTACCGAGCGACTCGTAACACGCGGGCGGCGGGTGATTGCCGTGGCGCGCAGCAACTCCGAGCTGGACAAGCTCAGCGTCGCCCACGACCTCGTGACACCGTGCGTCGCCGACATCGGGTCCGACGACGCGGTGGACTCCATTTCTCGCTGCCTCGACGGCCCGGTCGAGCTGGCCGTCTTCGCAGCGGGTCTGCCGGTACGCGGCTCCGTGGACAGCATCGAGCCGTCGGCGCTGTCGACCGCCGCCAACATCAAGGTGGCCGGCCCGGTGCGACTTCTCCACGCGGTCCGTGATGGGTTGGGCGAGGGTTCTCGATTCGTGGCGATCGCCGGGTCACTGGGCGTCGAGCCGGGCCCGTTGGATGCCGGCCCGGGAACGGCGAATGCGGCGCTGCTCAATCTGATGCGCCAGATCGGCAAACTGTACGGGCCGAAGGGCGTCACCGCGCACACCATCGCCCCCGGACCGGTCGACACCCCACGCCTGCGTGCCCTGGTGGAAACCCAGGCGCGCGAGTCAGGCCGCCCCTACGACGAGGTGTGGGGTGATTACGTAGCCAAGACATCGTCGGGCAGACTGCCGACCCTTGACCAGATCGCCTGGCTCGTCGAGATCTTGTTGGCCCCCGAGGCAGCCGTGCTGCACGGTGCCGTGCTCGCCGCCGATGGCGGTGTGCGGCACGGAATCCTTTGACCGCAAACACTATTCAAGGAGTTTCTACGATGCCCGTCGCTCACTTTCATCTTCCTGCTGACACCTACACCGCCGAGCAGGAAGCCCAGTTGCTGCGCCGGGCGGCCGCAGAGTACGCGCGCATCCTGAACTCGCCGATCGACCGCACCCGGGTGTACGTGGTGCACTACGCGGCGTCGTCGATCGCCGTCGCGGGTGAGTTGTGTTCCGACTCCGGCGTGATCGCGCCCTACTTCACCGCGATCGTGCTCGCGGGTCGGCCGGCCGAACAGCGTCACGAGCTCCTCGCGGGGTTCACCGAACTCCTGGTGAACGTTCTCGGCGTGGACCGTAGTGTAGTCCGGGGGCAGATCATCGAGGTGTCCCCGGAAAACTGGGGGATCGCAGGCGGCCCGGCCAGCGTCGCCCGGGCCACGGAGATCGCTCAGCGGGCCGGCGAACTGCACTGATCAGCGCTACCTCAATCACGACAAGGGCCACCCTTCGCGTTCGTCACCTTGGCGGTAGACGATACGAAGGGTGGCCCTCACTGTCATTCGGCCGCTTCGACCCGGACATTCCGATCAGAAATGTGGAATGCCATGAGGTCTTTGCCCACGGTCAACGGACCGTCGTAGGTTTCGCGGGTGCGTTCGACCATCACATCGAGTGGAACTGCGGGAATCTTGGGCGGTGCCCCGTTCACGATATGGGAGTACGCGGCCATCGCCGGCCTGGTACGAGCGAAGTTCTGGCCTGCCTGCTTGGGGTTCGTGTGATGCGAATACACCCTCTGCAGTACGGGATCCGACGGATCGGCGAAATCTGCAACCTCGTGGATGAGCAGATCAACGTTGGTTCAGTACTGCAGCACATTCGGCGTGGGGCGGGTGTCTCCGCTGATCAGCACTGAACTGTCACCGAAGTCGACGCGGTAACCGACGGCGGGATTGATCGCTCCGACAGCATCGTGCTCGACCGTGAACATCGTTACGCGTACGCCCTTTTCATCGAAGATGACGCCGTCCTGATCGAATTCATGAGGGGTGATGCCCGCTGTTTCGCGTGGCAGCTTCTCATCCGCAACGCGGACATCGATGTCGTTCTGGTGCGTGAGCAGAAGCCCTCACTGATCTGTTTGACGCCGGGAGGTCCGTACAGGTTGAAGGAGCCGTCCCGACCGCCCAGAGCCGTTATGTAACCGGTCATCCACAAGTCGGCGAGTCCGTTGACATGGTCCGAGTGGAAGTGGCTCAGGAAGACATTGTCGACCTCGCCCAGCGGAACTCCCAACTGATTCAGTCGTATTGTGGCGCCGCGGCCTGCATCGAAAACCAGGTTGAGGCCGTTGGCTTGGACGAGTGTCGAATTGCCGAATCGCTCGGCGCTCGGGACGGGTCAGCACGAGTACGAGTCCGAGCACGTGCCGGGATGGACCACCAGCAGCATGGCCCCGCGGTGTGATGCCAGTCACGCAGGTTCGGCAAAGCTGAACAATTCGACGATGCTGTGGCCGGTCATCCGGGCTGGTGGCCGGCGGTCTAGTCGGTCTGGATGCTGACCGGTGCGGGGTTGATGACGGTGACGGTGCCGCAGCCCAAAAGCCACCTCATCGGTCGCAATCCACCTCGAGCACGCCAAAGGTGGCTGTTGACCGATGAGGTGGCTGTCGGGCCGCTGGACCCGATGATCACCTCCGCCTGGTGGGTGTCGTTACTCGACGACCTTCGCTCGCCGCTCGGCGATGGTCTCGTCGCCGGCAGCGAAGTGGGTGAGGGGGGTCTCGCGTACCACAACCCGGATGCTCGCCAGCGGCGCGTCGACGCTGCGGTGCGCGGCCATCGTCAGCTCATGGATCAACGCCCGGATCTGTTCGGGGCTACGGCCTTGCGCCAGTGTCACTTCGATGAACGGCACGACTCAGCCTCCTGCGACGGTGATGGAACCCAACGAGGTGAAATGAGCCGCGACCCGAGCACCCGGATCCACCGGGATGGCGTCGGTCATGCCGCCGGTGAGCACGATCCACCCGGCCTCCAGGCCGTGCCCGCGCGCACCGAGTGTGTTGGCGGCGAAGGCCAGGGCCTCGGCGGGATGCCCCAGAACCGCTGCGCCGGTGGCACTGTCGACGACGTGCCCGTCCACCTCGAGCAGGACTGCCTCGAGTTCCAGGTCCACCTCTTCGACGCGCCGGAGTCGGGGGCCGGTGACATACGCGCCCGACGAGTTGTTGTCGGCCACGGCGTCGGCGAGTGTGAACTTGAAACCCGAGTAGCGGCTGTCGATGATCTCCAGTGCGCCCACGACGTGCTTCACGGCGGAGAGCGCCTGTGCGGCAGTGACTCCCGGACCGCGCAGGGGTTCACCCAGGATGAAGGCGATCTCCGGCTCGGCGCGCGGGTGGATCAGCGAGGTGCGCGGAACCGGAAGCCCTGCGGGGAGGGCCATGGAATCGGTGAGCCACGCGACAGATGGTGCGTCGACGCCCATCTGCTTCTGCTTGGCCCGGGAGGTGAGACCCAGCTTGACCCCGGTGATGCGTTCTCCGTGGGCCTTTCGGTCTGCCAGGGCGATATCCTGGGCGGCATAGGCCACGTCCAGATCCAGACCGGGCCATTCGTTCTGGATCGATGTCCGCGGGGTGGCGGTGCGCTCGGCGGTCAGAAGGATGTCGGCGACGCGTGCGGCATTCCAGTCCGACGATGAGGTTTCGCTGTGCGACATGATCAGTTACCTCCGAGAAGTGCGGTGACGCTACCGAGTCCGGCGAACGTCGCGACGATGGAATTGCCTGCCGTGATGGGGACGGCCTTGGTGACGGAACCGGGCAGAACCATGTGGCCGGGTTCCAGAGTCACACCGAGCGGGCCCACGGTGTTGGCCAGCCACACAAGGGCATTGAGCGGAGATCCCAAGACCGCACCACCCGCTCCGGTGGCGACGACCTCGCCGTCGACCTCGAGGTTGCAGCCGGACAGTCGCAGATCGACGTCGGCGAGTTTGGTGGGTCGGCTGCCGAGGACCACCCCGCCCGACGATGCGTTGTCGGCGACAGTGTCGAAGATGCCGATCTTCCAATCACGAATACGGGAGTCGACGATCTCGAGTGCCGGCAGTACGAAGTCCACCGCGGCAGCGGCCTCGGCGACGGTCACCCCCGGTCCGCGCAGCGGGCGTCCGAGGACGAACGCCACCTCCGGCTCGATCCGCGGCTGCATGTAGGTATCTGGATCGATCGGTTGGTGCTCGAGATGGAACATGGACGCGGTGAGGTGTCCGAAGTCTGGCTGGTCGACCCCGGCCTGCTTCTGCATCGCGCGTGAGGCGAGACCTACCTTGTGGCCCTTGACCACATCTCCGTCTTTCTCCCACGCCTGTACCTGGGTGAGCGCGATCTCGTAGGCCACCGACAGCGGGGCGTCGACGAAACGGGGTGTCAGTGGATCGATCGGTGTCTTGGTGCGGTAGGCGGCCAGCAGGTCGTCGGCAGCGCTCTGGATCTCATCTGTACTCATCGAGGTCCTCGGTTTCGGCGGGGTCGTGCGGGGTGGAAGGTGTTGTGGGATAGGTGAAGTGAGTCGATCTCTCAACTGACGGCGACCAGGGTGGGGTTACCGAGCTCGGACGGTACGGATGACTCACTCGCCGCGATGGTCTTGGACACGGTCGCGGCGGCTACGATCACCGCCCTCCGGTACTCCTGCTGCGCTGCCTGGAATCGCGTCGACGGTGCTGTGATGCTCAGCGCGGCCACCACAACGCCCATGTCGTCGCGGATCGGTGCGGCGACGCAGTGCACATCGGCTGCGGCCTCGCCGGCGTCGAAGGCACAGCCGTTGGTGAGCACCGCGCGCAACTCCCGTCGAAGCTGTGCCGGATCGGTGATCGTCGTGGGAGTCAGGCGGCGGAGTTCTTTGTCGAAGACGTTGCGCTCCAGTTCAACCGGCGTGCAGTGCGCCAGCAGGACCTTGCCGACGGCGCTGCAGTGGGCATCGAGATGCGCGCCGATCCGGGCCCCGCTGACGTTGATGATGTGATTGCCGAGGACCTTGTCGATATACATGACGCGGTAGCGCTCCATGATCGCGAGATGTGTTGTCTCGCCGTATCGCTCGGACAATGTCTGCAGTGCGGATGCGGCGCACGCGCGGATGTCGATGGTTCCGCGCAACGTCTCGTTGAGTTCCACCACGCGCCACCCGATGCGATAGCGGCCGCGCGTGGGGCACTGGAGCAGCCCGATGTCGACGAGTGAGGAGAGCAGCGCGTGCGCACTGGATCGGGGGACGCCGATGCGATTGGCGACCTCGGAGACACCCCACTCGGGCTTCGTCACCGTGAAGAGGTCCAGGATCGGGCCGATCTTCTGCACTGTCTGCAATGCCGCCATGTCAGAAGCCCCATCCGTCGTCGTTGCCCTGGAGTTCCAACGCCCGGAAGCTGCCGGTGTAGAACAGCAGCGGGTGGCCGTCGTTGTACCAGAGTTCCTCGACCCGACCGACGTGCAGTGTGTGATCACCGGCCGGGTGCGAATCGGTGATCGAGCACGAGAGGTGTACCAACGCGCCGTCGAGCAGCGGTACGCCCTTGCGCCAGGTGAACCGGACGAGATCGGGCTCGTTCTTCGCCCCCGCGAAGTGCAGCGAGAGCGGTTCCTGATCGTTGGCCAGAATCGAGACACCGTAGCGGCCCGTGGAACTGATCTTCTCGTTCATCCTGGCGCGGTTGGCGATCGACACCAGTACCAGCGGCGGGTCCAACGACACCGACGTGAAGGCGTTGGCCGTCATCCCGTGCACCGACGCTTCGTCCTCCGACTCGGCAGTGGTGACGATGGTGACCCCACTGGCGAAGCGTCCCAACGCTTTCCGCATCCGCAGAGGTGTCGGATCGAGATCCTCCAGGTTCTCGGCGGGGGTGGTCACGGCGGTCACTTCCGGTTCCAGACGATCTCGAGATCGTCGTTGTTGATCAGGTCCGGACGGGTCCAGCCGTCCACGTTGTACTCCGACATGCACTGCTCGGCGAAGCCCTTGAGCGCCACGTCCTGCCCGGTGGCCTGATAGGCGAACAAGGTCTGGAAACGGACGGCCTCATGATCGCCGCCGTAATTGCGCTCGTACAGCTCGTGGCGTCCGCCGAACTCGGTGCCCACCGCGTCCCACAGCAGCTTGAGAAGCTGGACCCGGTCGATGGCGGGGATGCCCTCGGAACCGCGGACGTACTGGTTGAGGTAGGGGGCGATATCCGGGTTCTTCCAGTCGTCGGCATGCGAGTTCAGGTAGATGAGGCCGCTGCCGAGGACCTGTTGGACGATCTCCTTGATCCGCGGGTAACCGACACCCATGAAGGTGCGGTACGCGAGGCCGTAGTTCTGGTTGGGCTGCACCGCGCCGTTGACCCATTCGTCGGGCGACTTCGCCATCGCATCCGAGAGACCCCAGAACATGTCGCGCCAGTTGAGGATCTCGCCGATCTGCATCTGAACTCCGCGGAAACCGGCCGATCCGGTCATCTCCACGCCCTTCATCACGCAGCCGGCGATAAAGTCGAGCTTGACCGCGAGGCGCGCGCAACCGTGGAACATGAAGCGGTTGAGGAAGCCCGAGCGCATGACGAAGTTGTTGGTGGTCTCGGCGTCGTAGGCGAAGACGTTCTCCCACGGGACCAGGACGCGATCGAACACCATGATCGAGTCGTTCTCGTCGAATCGACTCGACAGGGGGTAGTCGAAGGGTGTCCCTGTGGCCGCGGCGTTCATCTCATAGGAGGTGCGGCACAACAGCTTCAGTCCGGGCGTGTCCATCGGGACGGTGAAGATGAGGCCGAACTCCTTCTTGCGCAACGGGAGCCCGTAGTGCGCGATGAAGTTGGCGTTGGTGATGGCCGAACCGGTCGCCACGACCTTGGCGCCGGAGACGATGAGACCGGCGTCGGTTTCCTCGACGACGTGGACGCAGACGTCGGCGGTCTCATCGGCCGGCTTGGCCCGATCGATGGGCGGATTGACGATCGCGTGATTCAGGTACAGGACGCTTTCCTGCGACTTCTTGTACCAATCCAGCGCATTCTGCTTGTACTCGCCGTAGAAGCCGGCGTTGGCACCCAGGGTGCCCAGGAACGACGCCTTGTAGTCGGGGGAGCGACCCAGCCAGCCGTAGACCTCACGCTGCCAGGTGGCGATCGCGTCGCGGGCCAGTAGCAGGTCGTCGGCGCTGCGGGCGGTCTTGAAGAAGGGGTGGGTGAAGCCTCCGTTCCCGGTGTCGGTGGGCACAGAGAGTATCCCCTGAGCTGCGGGTTCATGCAGTGCGTCGTACATTCTGGCTACCGAGCGGGCGGAATTCCGGAATGCCGGATGCTCGGTGACATCCTTGACTCGTTCGCCTCGAATGTAGATCTCACGACCATCGCGCAACGATTCGAGATATTCGTCGCCGGTCATCGGACGGACGTTGTTGAGCGTGCTGGTGCTGGTCTTCTCGATGAGCGGAGCGGTGGTCATCTTTGAGCCTCCTGGGATGTGGCGCACGGTGAAGGGGTGATCACGTGGCCGGTATGAAACCTGTTGTAGTACAGGGGAAATTGCCGTGTGCTTGTCTTGCGTTGGGGTCGGGTATAGCCTGTGCCGAAGCCATCGTCCCTGTGACTCAGAACACTATTAGGCAGAGGAGTGGCAGAGAATGACTGAGCGCGACCACTCACATGACTCTGAGCGAACCGGCATCGAACGGGCGGATGACGCCGACGTGGTGATGCTCCGGACATCGGAACTCGACACTGCCGAGGGCCGCGACGAATGGCGCAACACGCTGGGTTCGGTGTACTGCGAGATGGACGTCGCGTGGCCGGTGGGGCAGGGTCTCGACGCCGAATGGGGTGGCCGGCCCTTCGGGGATCTCCACGTGAGCACCATTCGGTGCTCGGAGCAGACGGTGATCCGTTCTCCGGCGATGATCCGGTCCGATCCCACCGAAGACTTCCTGGTCTGCCTCATCACCGACGGTGCGGTGACGGTCGAACAGGGCCGACGCACCACAAAGCTGCGGCCCGGCGGATTCGCCTTTCTCGAGCTCGGTGAACCGTTCGTCTTCGACTCCCCGGACGATTTCGAGCAGGTCGTGGTCCGTGTTCCCGGCCAGATGATCTCCGGGCGCCTGCCCGATGCCTACGCGAATCGGTTCACCGGCCGCGAGTTCGGCCCGTCGTCGGGTCCCGCCGGGATCGTCGGCTCATTGCTCAAGCAGATCGCGACGTCGGCCTCTCCGATCCCGCCTCCTGCGTCGGCGTCGTTTGCGACGTCGACCGTCGACATCCTGACGGCGACGATCCTCGCGGAGCTTCCGGCGGAGCGTCGGGAGGAGTCGTTCCGGGCGCAGGATCTCGCGCGGATTCAACACGTCATCGCCGACAATCTGCACGACGTGGATTTCTCGCTGACCGACCTTGCATCCCTGAGCGGAATGTCGGCGCGCAACGTGCAGAAACTGGTCGCCACCACCGGAACCACGCCGATGGCCTGGCTCTACGCGGCCCGGATCGAGCGGGCCAAGTGTCTGCTCATGTCCACCGGGCAGTCGGTTGCAGAGGTGAGCGAGTGTGTCGGCTTCCGCGACGTCTCCCACTTCAGCCGATTGTTCCGCAAGCAGGTGGGCGTCAGTCCGGGCAGGTTCCGCGCATCGTCGTGACGCGCTCACACATGCTGTGCCTCAAGCCACTTCCATAGCGTGGGCAGAGCCAGGTACGCGATCGTCGCGTGTGTCGCCTTGTCCACGGTGTGATACTCGACGGTGATCCCGGTCCTGCGCTCGACGTCGATGAACTTCGCGGTGTCCGACGGCAGGACCAGCGTGTCGTCGAGTCCCTGAGCGACGAAGAGCGGGGCGTCGAACTTGACCCCGCCCGCCGAATTCTGTTGCAACAGTGTGGCCCACGGCTGCACCACGCTGGGATCCCCGGTCGTGAAATGGCCGACCAGCGGTTGCGCGATGCGATGGAGCTTGGTGATGTGGGTGAGCAGGCACAGGCTGTTCATCTCGGGTAGTGCGGCCTGCGCCTGCGGGGTGAGGATGGTGGACAGGTCGGCGGCGGGTGCGGCCGCGGCGACGGCGCGGATGGTCAGCTCGGGTGCGTACTGGTGAGCGCGTTGTGCGGCGAATGCGACTGCCTGACCACCCTGCGAATGTCCCCAGAGCACAACAGATGTCGACGAATGTGTCTCCGGAATCGCGCGGGCTGCCCGCGCCGAGTCGAGCACCGCGTTGCCGGCCGTCGCACCGATGAGATACGAGTCGGGACCCGGTGTCCCCATGCCCACATAGTCGGTGGCGACGACGGTATAGCCGCGGTCGAGCATCATCCGCAGCCCCTCGATCCCGAGGAACGGATCGAAGCCCTTGGACGGGGCGCACTCGGATGCGGTGCCGGTCGTCGGATGTCCCCACGCCAAGACGGTCCGTCCCCCATCCGGAGTCGGAGTCAGCGGAGTCACGACGACGCCGGTCGACACCACTCGTTGCCCGTTGAGATCGGTGGTGCGGTACATGATGCGCCATGCCCGTGCGCTGACCGGAGCCCCCTCGAGGGCCTCGCTCTTGATCAGTGTTCCGGCTTCGCCGTCGGCCGCGTTCGCGGGTTGCTCATAGAACGACGCCACGTCGGACCGCTCGACCTCGTCGCCCAGGACGCGCGGCACGATCAGCCATGCGAGCATCCCGACGACGACCAGAACCACGAACGCCACCAGCGACGGCCATCTCAACCCACGGCGCGTCGTCGACCCATCTTTCACGGGTTCAGTGTGGCAGGTGACGCCGGACGGTGACGCCGGAAGTGAGCGGCTACACGGTCGCTTCCGCGAAGCTGTCGAGAGCGCTTGTGGCATCGATGTATTCGGTGACCCACCGCTCGATGACCGCCGCCGTCTTCTCCACCTTCTCGAACTGGCCGACGACCTGCCCGACCGGGTTGAACGCGACGTCGACCGTCTCGTCGGGATGCTTGTGGGTGGCGGCCACGGCCATTCCGGACACCATGTACTGCAGCGGCATCCCGAGCGGATCGGGGTTCTCCGGGTTCTCCCACGCCTCGGTCCAGTCGTTGCGGAGCATGCGGCACGGCTTGCCGGTGAAGGAGCGGCTGCGGACGGTGTCGCGACTGGACGCGTTGATGTAGGCGGCCTGCTGAACCGGAGTGTTCTCGGCCTCCTCGACCATGAGCCACTGCGATCCGCTCCACGCGCCCTGCGCCCCGAGCGCCAGCGCGGCCGCGATCTGCTGACCACTGCCGATGCCGCCGGCGGCGAGCACCGGCCGCGGCGCGACCTCCTTGACGACCTGCGGCCACAGCACGATGGAGCCGACCTCACCGCAGTGCCCGCCGCCCTCGCCGCCCTGCGCGATGATGATGTCGACCCCGGCGTCGGCATGCTTGCGTGCCTGCTTCGGCGATCCGCACAGCGCGGCGACCTTGCGCCCGGCGTCGTGGATCTTCTCGATCATGTCCACCGGCGGCGTGCCGAGCGCGTTCGCGATGAGGCTGACCTTCCGATGGTGCAGTGCGATCTCCACCTGCGGGGTGGCGGTGGCCTCGGTCCAGCCGAGGAGCTGGAGCGAGTTGTCATCACCCTCGGCGAGCGGGACGCCGTGATCGGTGAGGAGTTTGCGACCGAAGTCGAGGGTCTCCTGGGGGACCATCGACTGCAGCATTGTGGTGAGGTCGTCGGCCGACATGTTCGCGTCCATGCCCTCGTATTTGTTGGGGATCACGATGTCCACGCCGTAGGGATGATCGCCGATGTGCTCATCGATCCAGTTCAGCTCGATCTCGAGCTGCTCTGGCGTGAATCCGACGGCACCCAGCACCCCGAAACCACCCGCCTTGCTCACCGCGACGACGACGTCGCGGCAGTGGGTGAACGCGAAGATGGGGAACTCGATGCCGAGCTCGTCGCAGATGGGGGTGTGCATGGCATGCTCCTCGGGTATCGCCCAACACTAGAACGTGTTCTAGTTCTGGATACACGGGTTCGGGGGATCGGCAAGGGATCGCCGGCACTGAGTGGCCGCCAGAAAAAGAAGTTCGACGGCGCGGGAACCTTTCGGTTCGGTCGGTGCACGACGGGTACATCGACAGCTACCAGAGCTACTGATTGCGCGAGTGGCAAGCAAAGGACCGGGGCCTGAGGGGAGCCCGGTCCTTTGCTGTGTCCGATCGACTCGTGTCTTGGGGTCTGATGCCGGTGTGGTTCAGAGTGCTCGGCCTGCACGGATACGAGATCTCTGCGACCCTTGAAGAAGAAGGCGCCGTGCCCGTTTTGTGACGCATGAGGTCTGGAACTGTCATCGACGGAGATGAGAGACTCGCAGGGGCTTGCGGTGCCCGATCGGCCGGAATCCTCCGAACACCTCTGATCGAAGGCACATCCGTATGAAACCACGCACACGAATTGCTCTGGGCGCGTTCATCATTGCCGCCGGTACGCTTCCGGTCCTGCTGAGTCCACCGGCACCTGCTGCCGCCGATATGCTCCCGGCCGGTACGACCTTGGTGACCCCGTCACGAGAGGCGTGCGGCACAGGGGAGGCGGGTCGTCGAGGTTTTGACGAGCGGATCGAATGCGGTGTCGCCTTCACCGACGCCTGGCTCGCATCGCAGGGGCTGTCCGATGTGCTCACGGCGACGGTGATCACCGACCCGACCACCGTGAACGTGTGGCCCAACTCCGTGACAGGCGGACTCTGCGGATTCGGCGGGGTCAACGGTCTCGGGACGAGCCTGCATCACTGCGATCGCCGGACCTTCGTCAACCCGACGACCGACGCCGCGTTCCTCCGCTCCGACATAGACGCCATCACCGCGCTCTCCCATGAGACGGCGCATGGCGTGCAGGAGAAGGCGGGCATCGACACGGTCACTCCGATGCTCACCGATCCGGCACTGACCGCCCGCCTCGAACAATCCGCGGACTGCTGGTCAGGTGTCGCGATGCGCTGGTACGTCCGCGAGGGCATGTTGCCGTCGACGGCGAACCGGGCGTCGCGCTCGCTGCTGACCCGCACCACCGAAGCCGACGCCGGCCCCCACATCGGCCGCGTCTCCGCCTTCGACGCCGGATACCGCGCCGGGCCGTCGGCCTGCAACAAAATCCTCGGCAAGAAGGTCTTCCCGACGACAGTTCGGTGAGGTCCGGGCAGCTCGGGGCTCCCCAATAACCACCGTCCCCAGCGCGCTCACCCCCGCATACGAACCCGGAGCTCCTCTCCGGGGTGGTTTTTGGGGAGCCACCGCCACCGCCCGAAACCATTTGCCCCAAACCTTCCCTGCCCACCCGTCAGGCCCCTACGATGACAATCGGATAACACTCGTTTCCACATCTTCGGGAGGCTCGGTATGTCGGTGGTCAGCACTCTGGTGGAGCAGGTGGCGGACACCGCGAAGGCGATCCGGGTGCTCCAGAAGGCGGGGGCGATCGACCTGCGCAAACCGGGGCAGGTCATCGAGGCGTCGAAGAATGCCAAGACCCTGGGCCCGCCCGCCGCGATCGTCACCCACGCCGTCAAGGAGTACCCCGACGATCCGGCGGTCGCCGATCTTCACGGCACCGTCACCTTCGGCGAGCTCGCCGCCCACTCCAAGGCCCTGGCCAACGCGCTCCTCGACGCGGGGTTGACTCCCGGATCGGTTGTCGGAGTCATCGCCCGGGATCATCGTGGCCTGCTCACCGCGATGGCCGCCGCAGGCTTCGCGGGATTTCGCCTGGCCATGCTCAACACCGGATTCGGCGCGGCGCAGTTCGCGGAGGTCGGCGCGCGGGAGCGCATCGAGACCATCCTCTACGACGAGGAGTTCACCGATCTCGTCGCCGAACTCCCCGACACCCGCAAGATCCTCATCTGGGACGACGACGAGCGACCCCTTCCCGCCGGCACCCGCACCCTCGACGACATCATTGCCTCCGGCCGGACCGATACGCCCCCGGTGCCGGCGAAGTACGGCGGCATGGTCATCCTCACCAGCGGCACCACCGGACTGCCGAAGGGTGCCAGACGCGACAAGTTCTCACCGTTCGTCAGCGCCCTCATCCTGGACCGCATCCCGATCCCGCAGCACGGCTCGGCGGTGATCGTGTCGCCGGTCTTCCACTCGACCGGCTTCGCGTTATGGGGTGTGGCTGCCGCGCTGGGCAACAAGGCCGTCCTGCTCGGACGGTTCGACGCCGAGAAAACCCTTGCGGCACTTGCCGAACACCGCGCCGAGATGCTCGTGGCGGTGCCGACGATGCTGCATCGGATGCTCGCGCTCGGCCCGGATGTCATCGGGAAGTACGATCTGTCGGCGCTGAAAATCATCGTCATTGCGGGATCGGCGCTGTCACCGACGCTGTCGGATTCCATCCAGGACACCTTCGGCGACGTGCTCTATAACCTGTACGGCTCGACCGAGGTCGGGGTGGCGGCCGTCGCGCAGCCCCACGAATTACGCCAGGCACCCGGCACAGCCGGGCGTGCCCCGGTCAGCAGTCACCTCGCCCTGTTCGACGACGACGACCGGCGGATCACCAAGAAGAATGTCCGCGGACGACTTTTCGTGCGGACCGGCTCGCCCTTCGAGGGCTACACCGACGGGCGCAGCAAGCAGATGATCGACGGCTTCATGTCCAGCGGTGACATGGCGCGTTTCGACGAGAACGGACTCATGTTCATCGAGGGTCGCGACGACGACATGATCGTCTCCGGCGGCGAGAACGTCTTTCCCCTCGAGGTGGAGAATCTCCTCGCCGAGCACCGCGATGTCGCCGACGTCGCGGTCGTCGGCGTCGACGACGAGGAGTACGGAACCCGATTGCGCGCCTTCATCGTTCGCGCCGACGGCTCCGATCCGCAGGCCGACGAGCTCCGCGCTCACGTCAAGGCCAACCTCGCCCGCTACAAGGTGCCGCGTGACGTCGTCTTCGTGGAGGAACTGCCCCGCAATCCCACCGGAAAGCTGGTCCGCCGCAAGCTGCCGACCGGGCCGCTTACCGAGTAGCCTCCAGCGCCCGCAACACCAGATGGAGGGCGGCCGTCGTCGACAGGGTGCGCACGGAATCCCGGTCCCCGGGGAAGCGCAGAGTGCGGGTCGTCGTCGGGTGGCCGGCGATGGCAACCCCGAAACAGACTGTGCCGACCGGCTTTTCCGGTGTTCCGCCACCCGGGCCGGCGATCCCGCTGGTGGATACGGCGACGTCGGCACCGAGGACTCGCAACGCACCCTCGGCCATCGCGCCGGCAACCGGTTCGCTGACCGCACCCAACTCGTCGATCAGCTCGGCCGGTACTCCCAGCGTCCCGATCTTCACCTCGTTCGCGTAGGACACCACACCACCCACCACATACGCCGACGACCCGGGTCGGTCGGTGAGGCGTGCGGCAACCATTCCGCCGGTGCAGGATTCGGCGGTACCGATCAGTCGGCCGGTCAGTGCCGCGGCAAGCAGATCGTCGACGGTGGAGCCGTCGGTGGAGAAGATCGACGACCCGTGCCGGTCGGTCAGGACCGACGTCAACTCGTCATAGGCGGGCGATGCCGCGGCAGGAAAGCGTGTGACCATGTCGATCTCACCCAGACGCATGCAGGTGGTGATCTCCAGATCGTCGAACGCCGTGACCTCCCCTTCGGCGAGGGGCAGCGTCTCGGCGAGTTCGGCCTCACGCAGGCCGTACGCGCGGATGGTCTCGGTGCGGTACTCGTCGCGACCGGCGAGTGCAGCCACGATCGCCGGTTGCTCGAACGCGGCAGGCCACATCTGCTGCAGCTCGCGGGGCGGGCCGGGCAGGATGAGGATCGCGGGCGCGGAGTCGGTGGCGGGGATTGCCACTCCCGGCGCGGTACCGGTCGGCGGAATGGGTTGTGCCCCTTCGGGGACCATCGCCTGCTTGCGGATACCCGCGCGTGCGGCGGGTGGGATCTCGGCGTCGGGCGCGTCGCGCTGCCACCGTCGGATGATGCCCTGGATGTGGCGCTCCAGGGCATCGTCGAGCAGCAGGGTGCGCCCGCAGAATTGCGCGACGGTCGCCACGGTCAGATCGTCGGCGGTGGGGCCGAGGCCACCGCTGGTGACGATGAGGTCGACGCCGTCGTCGGTGAGGAAACGCAACTGGGCGAGCAGATCGGCGGGCCGATCCCCACAGATGGTGATGTGGGCGACGTCGGCGCCGAGGGCGAGGAGTTGTTCGGACACCCACGGTCCATTGGCATCGGAGATTCTTCCGGTCAGGACCTCGGTCCCGGTGACGACGATGCCTACGCGAACACTCACCGCACCGAGCCTAATCGGTGTTGTTGGCAGCGGCGGAACACGATCAAGCCTCCGGCCACGACGACCGCCGCGACCGAGGCATACATCAACAGCGTCGCGCCCAGGGTGGCACCGGTGAAGTAGCCGACGAGCAGGACCGTGGTGGCCCAGCTCGACGCGCCGACGATGTCAGCGGCAGCGAAGTAGCTCAACCGCATGTCGGCCATGCCCGCGACGGGCGGAATGATCGTGCGGACGTAGCCGATCCAGCGGCCGGTGATCACCGCGATGGCGCCGTCGCGGCGCACCCGCTCCTGCGCGGCCTCCCAGCGCTGCTCGCCGAACTTGCGGCCCGCGCGCGATTGCGTCAGCCGCCACCCGGAGGTGTTGCCGATCCAGTAGCCGGTCAGGTCCCCGGCGATCGCGGCGACGCAGACGGCGACGACCAGCGGGCCGATGGTGGTGGAGCCGACCGCTGCGGCCACCCCGGCCGCGAGCAGCACTGCCTCACTGGGCAGGATCAGACCAGCGACCAGCGTGGCGGTTTCGGCATAGACGATTCCGCACGCCAACAGGTAGACCGCCCAGGACGAGACCGACTCCACGAGCCCCACGAGCCAATCGGCAATAACGTGCACAGCATCGAGGGTAGGCCCCATCACCGACGACGCCTCGCCACGTATCGCTGAGTGGGGTGACCACGGCGAGCATCGGACACAACGACGGGGGCATCGGCGCCCACTGCCGATGCCCCCGCCGATGTCCCCGTACCCCAGCCCCCGAGGTCGTGACCGTCTGAATCAGGCCGGGATGCGTGCTCCCTCGGCCGTGCTGAACTGGCCCGACGGGCTGAACTTGCCGAGCAACTCGTAGGCCGGTTCACCGCCGACGGCGGCCAGGAATCCGGTCACGTCCTCGCGTGAGCGCAGCGTGAGCAGCGGCGTCGGCTCCGATAGCAACCCGAACAGCGCCGACCCGATCGGCTTGCTGACGGCGGCCGCCGGGAAGGACAGCTCCAGGTGATCGGCGTACTCGGGATCGCCCAGGAAGAGTCGGGTGACCTCGGTGCTGGCGTGCCCTCGACGCTCCCAGTGCTTCTCGAACTCGGCGGTGAGGAACTCCTCGTCGAACTCGCCCTGGTGGGCGGCGGCCGCGGCGACGAGCTCGGCGACCTGGATGATGGCGTTCTGGGCACCCTGACCGGCGACCGGATCGACGGCGATGGCGGTGTCACCGATCGCGAGCACCGGGTGTCCGCCCGCGGTCCGTCCGACGGCCTTGCGGACCGTCGGGGTGACCGCGCCGGTCAACCAACTCTTCGGGTCGTCGATGACGGCGAGCTTCTCGATCTCCGGGGCATCCTCGGGGAAGTAGTCGCGGTAGAGGTCGACGACGACCTGTCGCGCGGATTCCGCGTCGTGCACCGAGGCGAACCGCTCCGCCCACTGGCCGTCGGTCTTGGCGAAGCCGAGGAACGAGTAGGTGGCGCCGTTGTCCTTGTGCTCGAACGGCCCGAACCACGCCTCACCGTTCTGGGCGTCGAGATTGAAGAGGTTCTCGCGGGAGTTCTTGTTGCGGTACTCGAAGTCCAGCGGGGACTTCGGCGCGAGCGTGACCTGCAGCAGTCGACGCTGCGGCTCGGTGTAGGTGGTGCGGGATTCGTCGACCGGGAAGAACGACGACAATCCGCCCTTGCCGGTGGCGACGAGGGTGAGGTCGTGCGCCGCGGCGATCTCGTCGAGGCGTTGCGCGTCAACGGCTTCGACGACGAACTTTCCGCCCCGGTCCAGGAAGTGGCCGATGCGGTCGTCGGCGCGCAGGCGGACGTCGACCGCCTGGGCCTCGTACCCGAAATCGGGATTGAACTCGAGCACCCGGGACCGGACACCGTCCTCCTCGGAGTAGAGGCGCACGCTGATGCCGGTGGTGTTGGCCAGTTCGTAGGAGTCGGGAATGATCTGCGCATCCCAGTCGCGGGAGGCGCCGAACAGGATGGCGACACCGGTCGGTGGGACCTCGTCGCGCAGGCCGGCGCGATCGCGGTCGCTGTAGAGGGTGACGTCGAAGCCCTGATCGACGAAGCCGAGAGCCGCTGTGGCCCCGGCGATTCCGGCGCCGACAATGGCGACGCTGCGTGGGTTGGACATACGGGTGTTCCCTTCGATGGTGATGTTCGTGTGTGTGCGGAGAAATGGCGTCAGATGATGTCGGGGCGGACGCCCGCACTCCAGGCGTAGGGGAGTTCGGTGCCGTTGAGGAGGTGATCGCCGATGGTGCGCAGCTTCTGATTGATCGGGTTGTGTACGGCCAGGGTGCGGGCGTTGCGCCAGTGCCGGTCGAAGGCGAGATCGATATCGACGATGGACGCGCCGCCCACCTCGAACAGTTCGCTGGTCGCGGCCAGCACCTGCGCGGCGACCGACGCCTGCGCCTGCCCGGCGGCCAGTTCCAGGGCGCGCACGGCGTCCGGATCCTCCGGATCGTTCGCGAGTAATTCGTCGAGTAGATCGGCGACGGCGAGAACCGTTGCGCGCGAGGCGAAAGCAACCGACGAGAGTTTGCCGATGACCTCCTGCACCAGCGGATCGTGGCGCTGCACATCGGCTGCGGAGTGCGTGAAGGTGCGGTTGCGGTTGCGAATCCAGTCGACGGTGTCGGAGGTGGCGCGCGCGGCGATGCCGGCGAGCCCGGCGAGCTGGAACAGCTGCAGGTAGGCGGTGGAGTAGGTCGGCCCGGCGGTGCCGTAACCGGGGCCGAGGATGTCCTCATCGGTCACCCGGACATCGGTGAACACGGTGGTGCCGCTCGCGGTGAGCTTCTGCCCGAAGCCTTTCCAGTCGTCGAGGCGGTTGACGCCGTCGGCGTCGGAGCGCACCAGCACGCTGACCCGGTCACCTTCGCGGTCCGCGGCGACGAGTATGTGATCGGCGTACAACGATCCGGTGCTGTAGAACTTCTCGCCGTTGAGCAGCCAGTGATCGCCGTCGCGCAGGAGTTGGGTGCGGTAGTGATCGATGGCGCCCGAGCCCGCCTCGGTGATGGCGTTGCCGACCAGTGCGCCCTCGGCGATCGCCCGCAACAGCCGCTCGTTGCCGGAGATCAGCTGATCCTCCACGAAGGCGAAATGCACGCGCAGCGCCTGCGGGATGTTGGAGTCCGCGGCGGCGAGGTCGATGAGCTCGGAGAACAGTTCACGCACCGACGCCCCCGAACCCCCGAAGGAGGTCGGCAGCCGCAACGCTCCGAAGCCGTTGCGCCACAGCAGACGGACCGCGTCGTGGGCGAGCTCGCGGCTGCGTTCACGGGCGACGGCGCCGTCGGCGATCGTCGCGTAGACATCGGCGTACTGCCGCGGACCGAGCAGCGTGGTCGGCCGGATCGTCGGCGTCACGGGTGCAGAGGTGGTATCGAGCACGGAATCAAGGGTCATGGCGGACACCGTGGCAGTAGGGATTCACGATTGCACCCGTTTGATTCACGACGGTGCTAACTGTCCGGGATGTGCCACGCACCGGACCTGCGTCGGGTCGTCGTGGCGGCTCTTGCGCGCACCGTGATTCCAAGGGATGCGAGCACCGGCCCCGTGCCGGAATACTCGCCTGCGTTCGTATGCCCGTAGTTCTGTAGTCCCGTGCCGCTTGCCGGCGAGGAGGTTCTGTGACCGTCACCGAGACCGATGCTCGTGTGCCCACCCACGACGCCGCCCATCTGAGACGGGTCTTCGGCGCGTTCCCCACCGGGGTGACGGCGCTCGCGGGACTCGTCGACGGCGAGCCGGTGGGATTGGCGGCGAGCTCCTTCACCTCGGTGTCGCTGGAGCCCGCGCTGGTGTCCGTGTGCATCGCGCATTCGTCGTCGACATGGCCGGTGCTGCGTTCCGCCCGCCGCATCGGCGTCAGCGTCCTCGCGGCCGATCAGCACGGCATCGCCCGCCAGCTCTCCAGCCGCGCGGGGGACCGGTTCGCGGGGATCGGCTGGCGTGCCGTCGACGACGCCGTCCTGCTCGACGACGCTGCCGCATCACTGGAATGCTCTGTGCACCAGATGATTCGGGTCGGAGATCACGATATTGTCGTGCTCGCGGTGCACGCTCTGGACGCATCGGCGGACAGCGATCCGCTGGTCTTCCACGGCAGCCGTTTCGCGCGGGTCGAACACGCCGCGCGCTGAGTAGCGCGAACCCCCGGGTCGTCGACGCTACTTGGCGTCCTGATCCGCCTGGGTGAGGATGACGTACTGCGCCGAGATCTGCTGCTGGACCTTTTCCAGTTCGAGTCCCTGCGCCTGGCCCACGTAGCGGCCGACCTGCACCCAGCAGGTGTAGGTCGCGCTCCCGCCGGCCGTCACGCCGCTGACGCACGGTGCCTTCGGTAATCCCTTGGGTGAGTCCGCCTTTGTGCCGTTGTCGTAGGTGAGCGCCTGGACGAAATCGGTGACGACGCCGCCCGCCTTGGTGGCGTCGGGGGCGCGATAGACGGTGGTCAACCAGACGCCAACATCGGTGACGCCGTGCCGGTTCGGGATGTCGTAGGCGGTCTGCTGGCTCATGGCATCCGAGGCATAGTGGGCCGCGGCGCGCACCCCCAGGCCGCGGGATGCCGACGGCGTGTACTCGGCATCCTCGGCGTCGGGTGCCAGCGCGTACACGGCGATATCGTGCTCGTCGACCGGCACCGGAGCCTTCAGGTCACGCGGTTGGTACCCATCGATCAGCGCGGTCTGCTTCGTCACCGCGTTCGCGATCGCGGGCAGCGACGCCTTCTCGTTGCCGTACACGCTGGTGATGAAGACGTACTCGTCGTGGGTGGTGTATCCGGTCAACGTGGTCTCACCGGAGGCGGGTGCCGGGTCCAGCGATGACCGTACGCCGGTCGTGTTCGGGATCGTCGGCATCGGATACGCGGTGACCTTGTTGGGTTTGCCCGAGAAGGACGCGGTCCGCGGATGCTTGATCTGATCGTCGGAGAGCTGGCGCGCTGCGGTCGACGCCGCTTCCGACGAGCTGAAGCGCAGGACGCTGATCTCGAAGGTGTTCTTCGACGAGTGCTCGCCTCCATGCGCCGCGAAGCCGCCGACGAAACCGTCGATGGCGGGCGATCCGTCGGTGACGAAGTCGGAGAGATCGTTGACGTTGCCGCTCCCGGAGGAGTAGTCGGCGAAGCGCAGATCGGCTTCGGTGGGGAAGATGACGTAATCGCCCAGTCGCCGGTTCTCCAGATACTGCTTCTTGGAGTTGTCGGTTTCATCGGGGAGCGGAGCCGAGGGCACCAGCGCGTAACCGCCGGTGTCGAGGTCGGCGACGGTGACCTCCGGATCGGATGTGGTGTTTGCCGCCGCGACGTAGTCCGCGGTCGGTGTCCCGGAAGTCGTGCAGCCGGTCACGGTGAGTGCGCCTGCCACGGCGATGGTGGTGCAGATGAGTCGAGTACGCGTCGTCGACATGGTCGGATCCCCTCCTGTACGCCGCGGATCGCGGCGACCTGATCGAGGATGGAGTCTAACGAGCGTCGGTTGCTCCCCAGAACAGGGGACGTCGGCATCCGACCGGGCGAATGACGCCCACGTCCTCGCTATCGGGTTCAGGCGTCGTCGACGCCGAGTTCGGCGAGGATCGACGCGGTGTGCTCGCCGAGGCGGGGTACGTCACCCATCGCGAGCTCGACGTCGTCGAAGGTCATGGGTGGTAGCAGCGCGGAGATGGGTCCGACCTCGGTCTGTACCGTGCGCCACCGGTCCCGGTCATGCAGCTGGGGATGCTCGACGACGCCGTCGAGCTCCCGGATCTCCGCGGCCGGCACCCCGGCGGCGGCGAGTTTGGCGTCGAGGTCATCGCCTGCGTACTTCACCGTCTCCGCGGCCACCAGCGCGTCGACCTCGGCACGGCGGGCGACACGCTCGATGTTCGTGGCATACCGGGGGTCATCGGCCAGGTCGGCGCGACCCAGCACATCCCGGACGAGGGCCTGCCAGCCCCGGTCGTTCTGGACGCCGATGAGGATCTCGCCGTCGGCGGTCGGGTAGCGGTCGTACGGGACGATCGCGGCGTGCCCGACGCCCGAGCGCGCGATCTGACGGTCACCGTAAAGACGCATGTACATGGGATGGCCCATCCACTCGACGGTCGCGTCGAACATGGACACGGCGATCGACGCCCCGGCGCCGGTCGTACCGCGACGCACCAGCGCGCCCAGCACCGAGGTGAGCGCGTACATACCGGCCGCGATATCCGAGGTGGGGATCCCCGTCTTGGCGACCTCCTCGGGGCTGCCGGTCACCGAGATCAGCCCGGCCTCGGCCTGCACCAACATGTCGTAGGCCTTGCGTTCCTTGAACGGCCCGGCGTCACCGTAACCGGACATGTCGACGACGATTAGCTCCGGATGATCGGCGCGCAGATCCTCGGCGCTCAGCCCCAGACGCGTGGTGGCGCCCGGTGCGAAGTTCTGTACGAAGACATCGGCACGGTCGATCAGCCGACGCAGAATACTCAGTCCGCGTTCGGTTTTCAGGTCCAGAGCGATGGATTCTTTACCCCGGTTGAGCCAGACGAAGTGCGTCGCGAGTCCGTGTACGGCGGCGTCGTAGCGGCGGGCGAAGTCGCCCTCGCCGACGCGCTCGATCTTGATGACACGGGCACCCATATCGGCGAGATGCCGGGTCGCGAGAGGTGCGGCGACGGCCTGCTCGAGTGCGACGACGGTGATGCCGTCAAGGGGCAGCGGCGCGGGACTCGACGAGGGGCTCATGTCGGGGCAACTCTACCCCTGCGAACACATCCGCGATCGCTTCCCCCGCCCGGTGCGGGAGGGTCAGAGGCTTCTCGCGATGAGGTCCTTCATGACCTCGTTGGCGCCGGCGTAGATCTTGGAAATCCGACCATCGACGAAGAGCCTGGCGATGGGGTATTCCTCCATGTAGCCGTACCCGCCGTGTAGCTGCAGGCAGCGGTCGACGATCTGCGTCTGCTGCTCGGAGCACCACAGTTTGATCATCGCGGCGCCTGTGACATCGAGCTCACCGCGCACATGCTTGGCGATGGCATCCTCGACGAAGCAGCGCATCACCTCAACGGCTGTGGCGACATCGGCCAGTTCGAACCGCGTGTTCTGCAGGGCGAACAGTGGCTTGCCGAAGGCGTACCGCTCCTTGACGTAGGTCAGCGTGTGCTCGTATGCGGCCTCGACGGCGCCCAGTGCGGCAGCCCCGATGATCAGACGCTCCTGGGGGAGTTGCTGCATCAACTGGATGAAGCCCTGCCCTTCGACGCCGCCCAGGAGATGGGTGGCGGGCACCCGCAGGCCGTCGAAGAAGAGTTCGGTGGTGTCCTGACCCTTTTGGCCGATCTTCTTCAGTTTGCGGCCGCGCTCGAAACCGGCCGGCTGCTCACCGACCTCGGCGACGAGCAGCGAGACGCCCGACGCACCCAGGGTGGGGTCGGTCTTGGCCGCGATGATCAGCAAATCACAGGTGGCACCGTTCGAGATGAAGGTTTTGGCACCGGTGATGACGTACTCGTCACCGTCGCGGACTGCGCGGGTGGCGATGGACTGCAGATCCGAACCGGTACCCGGCTCGGTCATCGCGATCGCACCGATCCACTCACCCGACGCCAGCTTCGGAAGCCAGTTCAGCTTCTGCTCCTCCGATGCGTAGGCCAGCAGATAGTGCGGCACGATGCCGGAGTGCACGCCGAGCTGCATGGACAGCTCAGCGCTGCGCGCCTGCTCGCGGAACAGGACGGCATCATGGGCGAAAGTTGCTCCGCCACCGCCATATTCCTCCGGAATGGACATGCTCAGCAGACCGAGCTCACCGGCGCGTCGGTAGAGGGCCCGGTCGGGTTCACCTGCGGCGGCGAACTCCTCGTGGCGCGGCGCGACCTCCTTGGTGAAGAACTCACGGGCGAGTGCGGACAGGTCGGCGAGTTCGGTGGTCAGATCATCGGTGGGAGCCGTGGACACGATGGGTTCCTTCACTTCTGGTAGAGGGCGTCGATCTGCTCGGAGTACTTCTTGGCGATCGGTGATCGCTTGAGCTTCATGGTCGGGGTGAGCTCATCACCTCCGGGAATCCAGTAGGTGGGCAACACCTTCCAGGATCGGATGTGCTCGACGCGGGACAGTTTCGCGTTCGCTTGATCCACGGCCACCTCGATCGCCTCGATGATGCCGGGATGTACGGCGAGCGCCTCGGGGGTGGCGTCGGCGAGCCCTGCCTTGGCAGCGAACGCTGCTGCCGCGTCGGGATCGAGGGCGATCAGTGCGGACACGAATGGTCGGTTGTCACCGATAGCGGCCACCGAGCCGATGAGCGGGCTCACGGCTTTGAGTGCACCCTCGATGTTGCTGGGCGACATGTTCTTTCCGCCGGAGTTGATGATCAACTCCTTCTTGCGGTCGATGATCGTCAGGTAGCCCTGGGCATCGAGGGTGCCGATGTCGCCGGTGTGAATCCAGCCGGCGCTGTCGAGGGTGTCGGCGGTGCGTACGGGATCGTTGTGATAGCCGCGCATGACGCCCATACCGCGGACCAGCACCTCGCCGTCGTCGGCCAGAGTGACCTCGGTGCCGGGGATCGCCTTGCCGACGGAGCCGTAGACCGGCGCGTTGATCGGGTTGACGGTGGTGACCGCGGAGGTCTCCGACATTCCCCATGCCTCCATGACCGGAACACCCAGTGCCAGCATGAATTCCAACGCTCCGACATCAACGGGAGCGGCGCCCGATACGGCGGCGGTCAGTGAATCCATGCCGAGCTTGGCACGCAACTTCGACAGCACCAACCGGTCCGCGAGCTCTGCCTGCACAGTGTCGAGCGGGCCGAGTGTGGTGCCCGCAACGGTTGCGGCGGCCTTCTTCTTGCCTGCGCGCAGCGCCCACCGCGCCAGGTTGCCCTTGATGCCGTCCTCGTCGGCGATGGTGAGCTCGATGCTGCCCTTGATCTTGTACCAGAGCATCGGCACCGCGACGAAGAACGTCGGGCGGACCTGGCCGAGCGTTTCGATCAGGGCCTTCGGGTTATCGAGGTCGGTGACGGTGATGCCGAAGTACATGGGCGCGTACTGGCAGATCCAGCGGTTGATGAGGTGCGCATCCGGCAGATACGAGATGACCCGGCCGCGGGTCAGGTCACCGATGACCTCGGTGATCACCTCGAGCTGATAGAGCAGGTTGGCGTGGGTCAGCTGAACGCCCTTGGGGTTTCCGGTGGTTCCGCTGGTGTAGATCAGCGTGAGCACGTCATCAGCGGTGACGGCCTGCCAGGCGGCGTCGAAGTCGAAATCCGGTGCGCCGCTGTTCTCGAGATCGGCGAGGGTGGCGACGCCGTCGGTGCACTGCGGGGCGTCGACGACGATCAGCGTGCTCGCTGACGTGCCCTTCGCAGCTTCGCGCACACGATCGAGGAACTGCGTCTCGGTGATGACGATGCGCGGCTCGGCATTGTTGAACAGGTAGGCGATCTGCGGTGCCGAGTTCGTGTTGTACACCGAGAACGTGATGGCGCCGAGGTGCATTGCGGCGGCGTCGACGATGTGGAACTCGGGTCGGTTGGTGAGCATGATGCCGACGACATCGCCGCGGCTCACGCCGGCCGCCGTGAGACCGGCCGCGGCTGCGCGCACCCGGCGCCCATACTCGGACCAGGTGAGCTCGGCGGAGCCGTCGGCACGGCGGATGGCCGCCTCGCCGCCGAGCTCGGCGACACGGTGCTGGAAGTGCCCGCACAGGCTGTTGGGTGTGTAGCTCATGATGTCCTCGATCTGGTGGTGATGGAATCGTGTTGATGCGAAATCGACTGCGAGTCAGGCGTTGGCCAGGTCATGCCATTTCATACTCGGGACCGATCTTCGAGTTTGCGGATGATGTCGTGAATGGCGCTGCTACGCACCAACTGTGCGTCCAGTGCGGGGTTGATCAGTCCGCGCAGCAGCGAGTACGCCGTCCACTGCTTCGGTGCGATGGCTCGGGCCCTGCGGTGCGCAACGGCGCTGACGATGACCTCGGCGGCGTGATCTCCGGTGATGCGTTTGTTCAACGGCCAGGGGAGTTGAGCGCCGATCTCCTGGCCGAGCGGGTCGTCGTCGAGGGTGGCGCGTGTCATCTGCGTCTCGACGATGCCGAAGTACGCCAATCCGGCGGACGCGTCATGGGGTGCGAGTTCGATGCGCAGGGCCCGCCCGAGCTGTTCCACGGCGGACTTGCTGATCATGTATGCCGAGCCGCCCATACCGGGAGCGAATGCCGCGCACGACGCGATGAGCTGAATGTGGCCGTGGGAAGCGATGATCGGCTCGATACTTGCCTTCACCGTGTTGAATGCGCCGAGCAGATTGATGTCGAGCACCCGCTCGAAGGCGTCGGGTTCGACATCGCGCAGCGTGGCAGGCAACGGGGTGACACCGGCATTGGCAACCGCGATGTCGAGCTTGCCGAATCTGTCGATGCCTTCCTCGACAGCGGCGCGCAGCGCACCGAGGTCACGCACATCGGCGGTCACAGCCACCACGTTGCGGTTGCCGATGGTTTCGGCGGCCGCGGCAAGCAGGGTGGGGTTGACGTCGGTGAGGACGACCCGCCCGCCTCGCTCGACAAGACGGCGTGCAGTGGCCAGGCCGATGCCCTGAGCGGCACCGGTGATCAGTGCAACGGAACCGGGTAGCCCTAGGGCGGTGGACGCGCTCATCCGACCAGCTCCCGTCCCTGCTCGCTGACGATGCTCCGCGGCCCCGTCATCCGGACGTCGAAGTCGCGCAACGCGACCGATCGCATGGTGCGCCGGAAGTTGACGACGAACCCGGGCCAGAAGGTGTAGTTGCGGCCCGACGGACTGAGGTAGTAGCTCGAGCATCCTCCGGTGTTCCACACCGAATCGGTCAACCCCTCATCAACCGATTCGATGAAGCGCTGCTGCGCGCCCGCTGTGACATCGATACTGCGGATCCCCTTGTCGCGCATCTGTGTGAGCGCGTCGACGAGATAGTCGAGCTGTGCCTCGATGGTGACGACCTGCGAGGTGTACACCACCGAGTTGGGGCCGAGGATCTGGAACATGTTGGGGAACCCGGTGACGCTGGTGCCCAGGTACGCCGCCATCTCGCCGTCCCAGACCTCGGTGAGGCTGCGCCCGTCACGTCCGCGGATGCGGGTGAAGCCCTCATTGCCCGCGAGCTTGAATCCGGTACCCAGGATGATGGTGTCCACATCGTGCGTGAGACCGTCGGCGGTCTCCACTCCGGTGGCGGTCACCCGGCTGATGCCGGAGGTGACAACAGTCGAATTCTGTGCTGCCAGTGCGGGATAGAAGGTATTGGAGAAGGTCGGCCGTTTACAGCCGAACGCGTAGGTCGGTGACAGTGCACGACGCAACGCCGGATCGGCCACCTGCCGGCGCAGGTTCCACCGTCCGGCGGCGGCGAACGGGGCCAGCATCCACGGATGCTTGACCAGTCCGGGGACCATTGCTTCCTGCACCAAGCTGCAGGACCCCCGAAGGGCGCGCTGGGTGATGGGGAACCGCCGGAACATGCGGCGGACCGACGCCGCCACCGGGCGGTCGGGGTGGGGCAGAATCCACGTCGGGGTGCGTTGGAACAGTAGCAGTTCCTCGACGTGCGGCTGGATCTGTGGCACGAACTGCACCGCGGAGGCGCCGGTGCCGATGACCGCGACCTTCTTGCCCGCAGCCTCCCATTCGTGATTCCAGTCCGCGGAGTGGAAGACCTCACCGGTGAAGTCCTGTAGCCCTTCGATATCCGGTGTCGACGGCTCGCTGAACGGACCGGTCGCGGCCACCAGGACGTCGGCGGTGACGTCCGAGCCACCTGCGGTGATGCGCCATACCTGGGCCAGGTCATCCCAATCGGCGGCGGTGACCTCGTGGTTGAAGCGGATGTGGTCGGTGACGCCGTATTCGTCGGAGCAGCGGGTTATGTAGCGCCGGATCTCCGGCTGGAGTGGGTAGAGACGCGTCCAGTCCGGGTTGGGGGCGAACGAGAAGGAGTAGAGCGCCGAGGGGATATCGCATTGCGCCCCCGGGTAGGTGTTGACCTGCCAGGTGCCGCCGATTGCGTCAGCGCGCTCAAAGATCAGATAATCGTCGAATCCTGCTTGATTGAGCCGGATTCCGGCTCCGATACCTCCGAACCCGGTACCGATGATCGCGACGTGGACGTGGTGCGGGGCGTGTCCCGCGGGGGCTGTGTCTGCCACTGGTGTTCTCCTAGATGTCGATGACGACGTGGTCGTCGGCGGCGCGCGAAACACAGAGCATCATCGAGTCGTCTTTCTCCTCGCCGATGAGCACGCGGTCGTGGTGGACGACGCGGCCGTCGAGTACCTTGACCCGGCAGGCACCGCAGAAGCCCTGCTGGCACGAATAGCGGACGTCGGGCTTGACTCGGCGGATCGCGGCGAGGGCCGTCTCATCGGCGTCGACCTCCACCGAGCCACCGTCGGCGAAGTCGATGCGGAAGGGAGCGCCGTTGATGATCGGGGGCGGCGAGAACCGTTCGCTGTGCAGTTCGCGGCCGTGTTGCTCGGTGGCGACGATGCGGCGGGCTTCCTCCAGCATTGCCGAGGGCCCGCACAGGTAGACGGGAGTATCGCTGTCGCCGAGCAGATCCTGAACTCGCGGAGATGTTCCGTACTCGTCGTCGGAGCGGATCTGCACCCGGCTCGGGTCGATGGCGAGGAGCTCGTCGATGAACGGCATCGTGGAGCGGGAGCGGCCGGTGTAGATCAGCGTCCAGTCGACACCGTGGCGGGCCGCTTCCCGGACCATCGGCAGGATCGGGGTGATGCCGATACCTCCGGCGATGAACAGGCACCGATCGTTCGGGGCCAACGGAAACGCGTTGCGTGGCCCGCGGATGTGCAGGGTGTTACCGGGACGGAGTAGATGCATCTCCGCGGAGCCGAGGCCATCGGGGATGCGGCGCACCGCAATTCGGTAGCTGAGCCGGTCGGCGGGGTCGCCGGTCAGCGAGTAGTGGCGTTGCCTGCCGGATGCGGTGAAGACGTCGATGTGTGCGCCGGGGGTCCACCGGGGCAAGGTCTGCTCGTCGGGGCGGGCCAGGGTGACCATGCGGACGCCGTCGGCTGCGGCGATGCTCTCGGTGACATCGAGGCGCAGGTCGAAGCCGACGCGTCGCACCGGGTGGATCGGCGAAAGGCGTTCTGCGTAGCGGCCTTCGGCGAATATGCGGGAGTAGCCACGTGCCAGACGTCCGATGGCGCCGAGGATCGGTGTCGGATTCTCGATGTCGGTGGTGGCGGGCAGGAGATAGTTCACGGCTGTGCCGCCCGCGCCGCCGGTGAGATCGCGAGATACCGCACCGCCTTGTCGATGTCACCCATCGCCGACGGATGGAAGCCCGGCTTGAGGTAGTAGTAGATCTGCTCGAACAGGAATGAGACACCGGGGATCAGGTTCTTGCGGGCCGCCAGCGCAAAGGCGACCGGCCATGGCTTGCGACGTTGGACGGTGGTGTCGTTGCGGTAGAGAAACGCCGCGGTCCAGAACCACAGTGAAGCGAGGCCGACGCAGGCGATGATCGCGGTGCGCGCCCGTCGGATGTACCCGCCGTCGACGTAGGCAAAGGCGTCGAAGGCGACGTTGCGGTGCTCGAGCTCCTCCGCGCCATGCCAGCGCAGCAGATCCAGCATCGTCGGGTCTACACCGATCCGGTCGAACTCGGTGTTGTCGAGCAGCCACTCACCGACAACCGCGGTGAAGTGCTCGGCGGCCGCGTAGATGCCGAGGCGTTCGGCGAGCCAGGCGCGTCCGGCTCGACCGGAGGTCAGGCCGTGATCGCCGAAGACCTTCTGCACGGCGTACTCGATGCGCAGCATGATCGGGGAGATCTCGACACCGTTGGCGATCAGATAGTTGCGGAAGCCCTCGTGGGAGGACGCGTGGGTGGCCTCCTGCCCGACGAATCCGACGACCTCCTCACGCAGCCGCTCGTCGTGGATGTAGGGGAGTGCCTGGGCGAAAACGTCGGCCATGGAGCGCTCGCCCTCGGGCAGCACCATGTGCATGACGTTCCAGAAGTGCGTCGCATATGGCTCGCCGGGAATGTATTCGAGTGGGACGCCTGTCCAGTCGAAGGACACCGGTCGGGCGTTGATCGCCAGGGCTTCGTCGTCGTATTCGCGGGTGCGAGCGCCATCGGCACTGGTCATGGGGACCTCCTCGATCAGACACGGGGACGTGACCTGGGTCATGTCCGGAACGTTGAAACATATTACATATCAGTGTTTCAGTGTCTAGTGTCGACTAGGCTGCATCCATGTCGCTTACCGATTTGTTCGCCGCGTCGGCGGACATCGACCCGGCGGCCGATCCGATCCTGGACGGTGCCCTGGCCGTCTTCGCCGATATCGGCATCCGCCGGGCGACGGTCGACGACATCGCCAAGCGTGCGCGGGTCGGGCGGGTCACGGTGTATCGCCGGATCGGTGGGAAGAACGAGATCCTCGCGGCCGTCATGTTGCGCGAGGCCACCCGACTGTTCACCGATATCGCGGCGGCGGCGGAGAACTCGGACACCTACGCCGACCGCATCGTCAACGCCTTCACGACGACGGTGACCACCATCCGCGACAATCCCGTGTGGAATCGGGTCCTCGAACTGGAGCCGGGGACGGTGCTCGATCAGCTGACGCTCAACGGCGGGCTCATCCTCGCCGCCGCCGTCGAGGCCATCGTCAACGTACTGCGCACCCCCGACACCGAACTCGACGACGACGCTCTGCGCGCACGCGCCGAGATCCTGGTGCGCATCACGCACTCCATCCTGCTGACCCCGCACGTGTTCATCCCGCTGGGTACCCGCGCGGAGGTCGAGGAGTTCGCGCGGACCCATCTCCTGGTGATCGCCGATCCCCGTACCTGAAACCCTGCGAACTCTCCCTCAGGCGGCGAGGAAGGCGTCGATCTGGTTGATCGCGCTGGTGGCGCCGTCGACCATGCCCATCTCGAGGACCTGCTGCAGTGCTTCGGCGCTGGCGTAGACACCGGTGTAGATGGCCACCGTCTTCCCGTCCTTCTCGGTGAAGGCATAGGTGTTGGTGGAGACCGGCATCGATTCGATGGGATTGAGATCGCCGTCGGCGAAGCCGTCCCGGAAGGTGAATCCGGTGGGCTCGTCGACGGAGATGACTTCCCAGTAGCCGCCGAACTTTTCGCCTTCCGGGCTGGTCATGTAATACGTGACGCGGCCGCCGGGGGTCAGGCTGTGCTCGACGACGGTGGCCGGGTAGGTGGGCGGACCCCAGATCTGCTCGAGCTGACGCGGATCGGCGTAGACCTGCCACACGCGATCGATCGGGGCGTCGAACTCGGCGGTGATGACCAGGGTGTGGGTGTCGATGTCGTGGGAGGTTCCGATGACAGGCATGGGTTAGTCCTTTGCGGGAGGGTCGTGCGGTGGGGTGGTGCCGGCGAGGAGATCGTCGATGCGGGCGATGCGCCCTCGCCAGATGACTTCGAGTTCGGAGAGCAGGTCTCCGACGGCACGGACTGCGGTGACATCCCCGGACGCGAGTTGCTCACGGCCACTTCGCCTTTTGGTGAGCAGCCCCGCGCGTTCGAGAACGGCGACGTGTTTCTGGACGGCGGCGAAGCTCATGGGGTAGTTCTCCGCCAGTGATGACACCGAATACTCCCCGGCCAACACGCGCCGCATGATGTCGCGGCGGGTGCGGTCGGACAGTGCGTGGAACAGGGCATCTGCCTGGTCCTCGTCGGTGTCGGCCACGGAATCAATATACAACCAGGCGGTTGTACGTTGTCAACCCCTGCCCCCTGCGGCCGCGTACATAACTACGGTCTGTGGTGCGCGCGGCGACAATAATCGGCGCGGTGGTCGCTATTGACCGCACTTGTTCCGCACTCGTTCCCGCGCCGGCCTCGACCCTCACCCGCTGAGCTGCATCGATCGCAGCGTCGCGAGCATTTCGGTGCGCGTCTCGGCGCCGAGGCGGCGCTTGATCCGCGCGACGTGATGCTCGACGGTCTTCGCGGAGATGAACAGCCGCTCGCCGATGTCGCGATAGGTGATGCCGGACAACAGAAGTGCGCCCACCTCCCGCTCGCGCTCGCTGAGCCGGGTCATGGGGGAGCCGCCGGAGGGCTCGGCGTCGGTGGTCACCACGCGATGGGTGCGCAGCGAGCGGGCGAGTTGCAGCATGGCGCTTGCGACCCGAGGGTCGGGGGCGCGCAGCGCGGCATGTCCGGCGAGGCGGGCGGCATCCCAGGTGTAGCCGTTCTCGTCGAGGTGGCGGGCCGCCGCGTCGACGCGGTCACCGTCGACGTCGCCCCCGAGCACCTCCACCCACACCCGTCCGGCCTGCGCGAGCGCTGCGGCCTGGGTGCAGTTGCGGCCCGCCTCGGCCAGTGCCCGTGCGTGCGGGATGAGCGCGTCCGGTCGCCCGGCGGCGATGGCAGCATGCACCCCGGACCAGTGAAAGGCCGTGCTCCACTGGGACATCGGGCCGAGCGCCGCCACCAGCTCGGACGCCTCGGCGAGAGAGGGTTCCAGGCGGATGAGGCGTCGGGTCTGCGCGGCGGCCACCCAGAGTTCCCCGATGAACAGCAGCGAGAAGAGATCCACGTGATGCTCGGCGACCAGGTCGAGCGCGGCGTCGACCGTCGCCTCCAGCCCGCCGTCGTCCCCGCGGCGGCGCGCCAGACCCACGCGCAGGATCGCGGTGGCGAGTTCCTCACGTGGGCAGAGGTTTTCGGTGGAGAGTCGGGTGATGATCGACGACGGTCCGTCGAGGTCGCCCTCGACCATCGACACCCAGGCGAGCAGCACCTGCTGCCGGTGTCGATACAGCGCGGGCAGATCGGCGGGGAGCTTGCGCAACACCGATCGTGCGGTGGCGGGCTGACCTCGATGCAGAGCCAGCTGCGCGGCGATCGCCGCCGACGATTCGATCCGCACCCGCTCCGCGAGGCAATCGCGCTCCACATTGGCGGCGGCGAGCAGGGTGTGCAGGGCGCCGCCGCCCCCGCCGACCGACGCCGCGAGACCTTGCGCGGTCAGTTGATCGACCCGATCGGACATGCGTGGGCTGCACGACAGTGATTCGGCCATCGGCACGTCCAGCAGTGCGGGGATGTGCCCGTTGACGGCATCGATGGTGGCCCATCGGGCGTGGGTGACGGTGCCTGGTGTCGCGCTCGCGTCCCGATCATGTGCCCACGTGAGCAGCGTCGTGCATCGCTGAGCATCTCCGCGCAGGACGGCTGCCGTGGCCGCCAGGTCGACGGCGCGGGTGCGTTGTGCGTCGTCGATCGTGTCCCAGAGCGGATCGAGTGCGGTGCCCACCCCGGCGGCGTCGCCGGTGAGCAGGCGGCCGGCGATGGTGTCGATCCGCGTCGCGGGCGAGCGCTCGATGCCGTCGGCGGCCAGTCGCGTGGCGATCGTGTCGGAGACGCCGCCGTGGGAGGCGAGCAGCGTGGCCAGCCCGTTCTCCACCTCCAGCAGCCGAGTGCGTCCGAGGACCACGGCGGCCTGCCGGTGGACCTCGGCGGTGAGGCGGCTCCCGGCGTCGAGGAGGCCCGAACACCGTGCTGTATCGATGATGTCGGCGGCGCGGGCGTAGTCGACCCCGAGTGCGGCCGCGATGTCGGTGGTGCCGATCGATGGATCGAGACTCAGCAGGACGATGCCGGACACCTCGGTCTCGGAGTACTCCCACAGGCGATTGCGGATCTCCCCGGCGACGACCTTGTCCAGGATGACGGGGTCTGCGGTGAGGTGGGCCGCGGCCGTCTCGACGAGCCAGGGCAGACCCCCGGTGACGGTGTGGATACGCTGCGCGACAGCAGCGGTGCTGTGCCCGGACAGGCCTGTCAGGACATCGTCGATGTCGGTGGGGGAGAACGGTCCGAGCCGAATCGGCGGTGCGCCCGCGGTGATCGCAGCGGTGGCGACGCGGAGCCGGGGGCGGCGTTGCCGGGGCCCGGTCGCGGCGATCACGACCTGCGACGGCCCTCGCGTGGCGTCGACGATGCCGTCGAGCTCGGCATCGCTGCGGCGGTCGAGATCGTCGACGAGGATCACCCCGGGTGTTGCCGGGGCGGTCCGCGGATCGCTGGTCACCGGGATGCCGCGTTCGGTCAGGCCGTCGGCGATACCCCGAAGCAGCCGGGTCTTGCCGTATCCGGATGGTGCGACGACGAGGCGGCCGCATCCGCTGAGCGGATCGATCGACGCGGCCACCTCGGCGCCGAGTTCCCGGTAGCGGGCTGTCCAGGTCATGACTCAACCAGCCGCGCGGGTCGATGTGATCGCTTGGGCAGCAGCGGGATTGGGGCCGGAGTTCGACAGTCCGGAGCCGTCGCCGGCCCCTCCGTCCCCGGAATCCGTTCCTCCGTTGCCCGTTCCCCCGGCGCCGCCTCCGGAATCGGTACCGCCCGACCCGTCATCGGTGCCCCCGGACCCGTCGCCCGTGCCGCCTGTCCCGTTGCCGGTGCCTCCGGTTCCCGTGTCCGGTTCACTGACCTCGGGGGTACTCGGTGGATCGGACGGCCAGGGCTCGGTGGTCGAGGTGATGGTGGTCTCGACGGTCGGCGGTGGAGCGACCACCTCCGGCTGCTCCTCGATTACCGGTGCCTGCTGTACGGACGTGGTGGTGCTGCTGGCCGTGGAGACCGGTGCCACCGATGCCGGGGTGCTCGGGGGTGCCGGTTCGTCGTCGCGGGAGAGTGCGGCGGCGGTCCCGCCGACGAGCAGGGCGAGGGCCGCGGCCACGCCGGCGATGATGAGCATCCGACGACGGCGAGTGGTGCCGCCGGGTTGCTGCTCGGCCGGTTCGGTTTCGGCGAAGCTCAGCACCGGGCGCGGACCCACCGCGGGCTGCGGGCTGGTCGGAGACGTCGGCGCGGCGAAAGCTGCTGCGGTGACCGGGAATTCGCGAGAGCTGGCAGGTGGTTCCGCGGGCGCGGGTGATGAGGGAAGGGGCCGTGCCGGTGCGCCGACCGTCGGATCGGATCGCCGGGCGGCAGGTCCGGTGGATCCTGCGGGATCGGTTCGTGCGCCCGCGAGATGGGCGGCACGGCGGGCGGCTCCGCGCACCGCGGTGGTCGCCGGATCGGCGTCGACGAGGACGGGCAGATGGAACTGCCCCGAAAGGTGTTGTGTGAGTGCACCGATCGACGCCCCACCGCCGATCGCGGCGATGCCGGTCAGCTCGGAGACAGAGCGGCCAGCACGTTCGAGGGCTTCCCGAATCGTGGATGCACAGCGGTCGAGGGACGGTTCGAGCACGTCGTCGAGTTCATCGCGGGTGATCCGCACGTCACCGCGGTAGGTGGGCAGATCGACGTCGACGTCGACGGCGGTGGTCGCGGAGAGCTCCTCTTTCGCCTGCGCGCAGCGGACTCGCAGGACGCCGAGTGCCGCCGTGAGGTTGGGGTCCGGGGAGGCGAGGGTCGACGGGTCGTCGACAACCTGGGACAGGATGTGCCGCATGAGGGCATGATCGATGTCGTTGCCGCTGGGTTCGTCGACGTGCAGCGGATCGGCGACGAGCCGGCCGCCATCGATGATGCCCACCGTCGTGCCCGACGCCCCGGCATCAACGACCGCGACGAGACCATCGGCGGGGAAGTCGGGGAGGCGTCGGAGTTCGGCGAGGGCGCAGGCCAGGTCGGGCTCGAGGCGGGCATCGGCGAGCGACGACTCGGCGAGAGCACCCTTCAGCGCGGCGAGTTGATGTGGTGCCCACCAGGCCGGAATTCCGACGACGATGCTCGGAGGCGTGGTGAAGCCGGCAGCCGCTGCCCGGGCCAGGCTCTTGATGGCGGCGACGGTGAGGTCCTCGGCGAGATGGGTGGCGCCGTCGGCGGCCGTGAGTGGCACCGGATCACCGACGCGCTCGACGAAGCCGCCGAGAGTCATGCCGCCCGCCCCCACACGGGGATTCTCGGTGGATGTCCCGGACTCCGGCGTGCGCATGGATTGCGCCGCTCCGTCGAGGGTGATGACCGAGGTGTGCCGCACGCACGGGGCGTCGGGCGATGCTGCCCGCAGATAGCGCGTGCCGAGGGTGATACCGAGTGCCGTGGCCATGGGATGTCCTCTGGTTGATCGTTCCGGGTGGCTGTGTCGTCGAGTCAACGGCAGTCGTCGGGGTAGGTCGTGAGTAGCGGACTACTCGAAAGCGCGGGGGTACGTAGGGGGAGGGTGGGTGGCACCACCTACGCCGACGGCCCGGGGTGCCTCCGGCGGCGTTGATCCCCTATCCGTGGGCGGGCATTCCCCGGGGTGATCCCCTAGTGGCGCGACGATCCTACGGGCGAACTCCCGTAGTGGTGGGTCTCCGACGGCCGATACGCTCGAAACAGCGTGGACCCGGCGAAAAACGTTCTGGCCGAACACTTCCGAATCGGTCGGGACGCCCCGGAAACGCGGCGTCGAGGAACTCACCGAGGAGGATACGTGTCAGGTTCGTCGTTGTTGGAGTTCGTCATGTCGCTGGCACATGATCCCCGGGTGGCCGCCGCCTACGCGGCCGACCCGGAGCAGGTACTCCACGACTCGGGTCTGGCCGACGTCGCCGCGGCGGACATCGACGCGCTCCTCCCGATCGCCGATTCCTCGACCGGCGGAACGGCTGACAGCAGCATCTGGCAGGCCAGCGAGGCGGCGCATGCCTTCGATATGGGTGATCCGCCGTCGATCGATGCGGTACCAGACGGCGGCGCGGTGCCGGTCGATCACCCTTTGCCCGGCGCAATCCATTCCGATGCCGGATTCTCGACGGTCCCCGATCCCGGTTTGCCTGATCCCGATTTCTCAGAGCCGCTGGCGCCGAACCCCGTCCTGCCGGACCCCGTCTTTGCCGATCAAACCTTCCCTGATCACGCCTATGCCGATCACGCCCCTGGTGATCCCGCGTCTGCCGATCTGGCGTTTGCCGAACCCGCCTCGATACAGCACCACGACGTCTCGACCCTCGATCTCACCCCACCCGATCCGGCACACTCCGGCGGTTTTCCCGATGTCCCCGACGACGTCTTCTGACTCCCCCCTACCGATCCCCGACGGCGGGGGCGCAAGTACGGGGATCTACCCCGTTGGGGCGGATCGCACTCGGCCATAGCGTTTCTCATATCTCGCACGAGCGTCACGTCTCCACCGGCGAGACCCACGACTAGGAGTTCCCATGAGCAAGGACACCGTCCTCGGCGAGCATGCCGCGCAGGCACACGATTCCGGTGCCGCGCCGACCGCCGAGGAGCAGAATGCGCTGATCCAGTTCATCCTCAGCATCTTCGGCGATGAACAGAAGGCGGCGGACTTCGCCGATGATCCGGACGGGTGCATGGCCGACGCCGGGCTTTCACACGTCACACCGCAGGAGGTCCATCACGCGGTGGAGGCCGTGGCGCAGAACATCCCGGCACCGAGCGGCGGAGGGGGCGGGCACTGGCAGCCGTCCTACCCCGACCACGGCAGCGCCGCCAGCGTCCTGCAGCAGATCACCAACAACTACTACCAGCAGATCCTGAACATCAACGGCGACAACAATCACGTCGACATGAAGCAGGTGATCGCCAGTGGTGACGGCGCGGTAGCCATCGGCGAGGACAGCAACGGCAATATCGCGACCACCGGCGGCACCGCCGGCGACGGCAACACGACGCACAACACCACCGACAACGACACGACCACCGTCGACAAGTCGATCCATGGCGACGGCAGTGGCAACACGTCGGGCACAGCGGTGGATGATCACTCCCGCACCGATGATCACTCCTCGCTCGGCGTCAAGGCCGACGGTGGCGGGGCGCAGGTGCCGATGCAAACCTTTGCGCCGACATCGATCGCCGTCGACCCGGCGCCTGCGGTAGCCGCGGCCGCCGTCAGTGCCTCCGGCGGCGACATCATGACGGAATCGCACGCGGCACAGCCGTTTACCGAGGTTCCCGACTCCGTCCTCCTGGGCGATGATCCCGCCTCGAACGACTATCTGGACCACGTGGTGCACGTCAGCCCCGACGACCCCAACGTCGTCGGAGGTGACGCGCCTGTCGAGCACGATCCGCCCGATTTCCAGCCGATCGAGGGCGCCTCGGTACCCGACTTCTTTGCCACCGACATCGACCCCGGCCAACACGTCGACGGACCCATGGACGGCGGACACTACGACGTCGACCACTCCGGCGATCCGAATTCCGGACTCGATCCGTCCATCACGTACGCCCCGGATCACGTCGATCCCACCGCCCTCCCCGTCGACTCCGGCTATGAACCGAGTGGCGCGGAAAGCTATGTCCCCGAGCCGGTCTCGGCGGCACCCGTCGTCTCCGACGCGGGGCCCGCGCCCGCCGTCGAATTCCACGACGGCTCCTGAGAGCTTGGGGGCGGATGCGGACCCCATCCCCGCACGCATCCGCCCCCATTCCCCGGGTCCCCCGAATCCGAAGGGGGGATCAACCCCGTTCCCGCAACCGCCGGCAGCCCATAGCGTCTAAGGCATCGGGAACATCATCTCGACACCCACAACCGAACACCATCACTCATCAACTCGCACAAAGGAAATCATCATGAGCGGCAACTCGCAGTGGAACGCCGGCAACACCGACTGGACCCAGACCGACGTCAGTTCGTCGGGCACCGGATCGGTTGCCGTCGGCGGTGACAGCACCGGCAACATCGCCACGACGGGTGGCGTCGCCGGCGACGGAAACGTCGTGGGCAACACCTTCGACAACGACGTCACCAACGTCGACGAGTCGGTGCACGGCAACAACTCCGGCAACACCCAGGTCACGCAGGTCGACGATCACAGCACCAACGACAATCACGCTCAGGTCAACGTCTCTGCCGATGGCGGTTCCGCCGGTGCAGGCGGTGACGGTGGCGCAGCGGGTGGCGGCTTCGCGGGCCTCTTCGGCGGTGCCGGTGACGGTGGTGACGGCGGGAACTCCTGGGGCGGCGACGGTGGAGCGAACCTGTCCGGGATCGACCTCGGTACGCATCACAACGGACCCATTGTCGACGGCAGCAGCTCGTACACCGAGACGCATGACAGCCACAACATCTCGGACTCGTTCAACGACGAGCGCAGCTACGACTCGCACGACGACAACTCGACGAACGACTCGTTCAACGACAACTCGCAGCATGACTCGCACGACTCGTCGTCGAACGGCCTGGAACTGCCCGATCCGGCCAATGCCATCGGCGCCATCGGTGGCGCGGTCGGCGGAATCTACGGTGGCGCAGCGGGTGCCGTCGGTGACGCGGCCGGCGGCGTGGTCGATGCGATCGGCGACGTCTTCGACGACATCTTCTGATCACGACGGCAGGGAGTCGGCGCTCGGCACGGTGCCGGACGTCGACTCCCGTACGTGTCGATCAATCAGCGGGGAGCTGAAACACCATGGATATCAACACCACCAAGGTCTGCCAGATCATCGAGAAGCTGGTCGGCATGGCCCACGACGCCGGGCGCGAGGATCTCGTCGGACGGCTCCGCTCCGCACGATCCAGAATCGACGATCCGCGTGCCCGGGTCGTCGTCGTGGGGCAACTCAAGCAGGGCAAGAGCCATCTGATCAACGCCCTGCTGAATGTGCCGGTCTGCCGCGTCGGCGACGGTGAGACGACCTCCACGGTCACCGTGATCGGGTACGCGGATGTGCCGTGGGCGCGCCTCGTCGTCGTCGATGATTCCGATTCCGGTTCCACCGGCGGAGAACGGCAGATCCCCATCCCGATCGACGAGGTCACCCGTGATCTCTCGTCTCCGCCGGAAGCCGCGGGCGCACAGGTGCTCCGGGTGGAGATCGGTGTGCCGAGCCCGCTGCTGAAGCAGGGGCTGACGCTGATCGACACACCCGGCTCGGGTGGTGTCGGCTCGCCGCATGCCGCGGCGACGCTCGGTCTGCTGACCGCATCGGACGCGATCATCATCGCGTCCGACGTCAGTCAGGAGTACACCGCCCCGGAGATGTCGTTCATCCGGCAGGCACAGGAGCTGTGTCGCAACGCGCTGGTGGTGGCCACCAAGGTGGACCTGTACCCGATGTGGCGTGAGGTGATCGCCGCCGACGTCGCCCATCTGCAACGGCAGGGGTCGACGATCGAACCGCTGCCCGTGTCGTCGGTGCTGCGCGATCACGCGATCCGCCTCGAGGATCGGGAACTCAACGCGGAGTCCGGCTTTCCTGGGATCATCGACTTTCTGCAGAATCAGGTGCTCACCCAGGTGAACGCCACCATGCAGCGGGTCGTGATGGGCGAGATCAGCGCCGCCACCGGACATCTCGGGATGGGACTGCGGCCGCAACTGGAGACGCTGCGGGATCCCGCCGCGAAGGAGGCGATCCTCGCCGAACTCGAACGCGCCCGCGGTGAGGCCAAGGAGATGTCCGCACGCACGGCGCTGTGGCAGCAGGTCCTTGGCGACGGCGTCGCCGACCTCTCCGCGGACTCCGATCACGACCTGCGTTCCCGTACGCGCCGCATTCTCAAGGAGTTCGAGCACCAGATCGACTCGCATGATCCGGCGGCGATCTGGGATGAGCTCGGCGAGAACCTGAAGAACGCCATCGCCGAAGCCGTCGGTGATAACTTCATCTGGACCCACGAGCAATCCCTCGCGCTCGCCCAGCGGGTGGCCGAATCCTTCTCCGACACCGGGGAAGTGGCCATTCCGCGGATGCTGCTGGAATCCATCGGCCACGAGATCGAACCGCTCAACGGACTCACCGATCTCGAGCAGGCGCCGTCGGGCGTGGGGCACAAGCTGATCACCGGGATGCGTGGCTCCTACGGCGGCATGATGATGTTCGGCATGATGTCGACGATTGTCGGCATGGCGATGGTCAATCCGTTCTCCATCGCCGCCGGGGTCCTGTTGGGGCGCAAGTCCTACAAGGAGGACTCGGAGATGCGACTGACCCGCCGCCGAGCGGAGGCCAAGGGTGCGGTCCGCGTCTTCATGGACGACGTGCTGTTCGAGGTCGGCCGCGAATCCCGATATCGCCTGCGCATCATCCAGCGGGTGCTGCGAAATCACTTCCGCGGCATCGCCGAGCAGACGACACGGTCGTTGACCGAATCGATCAAGGCCACCGAGAACGCCGCCCGCACGGAGGTCGCCGACCGCGACGGCCGCGCGCGGGCGCTCGAGGCGGACATCACCTTCCTCGCCGAGGTGGGGAGTTGGGCCGGCGCACAGAGCGCGGGCAACAGCGCGGACAACGGAGCAGCGGGAGGTCAGCGTGAGCGCGTCGGATGAGGCACGTCGTCTCCTGCATGAGGCCATCGGTGTGTACCAGAACGCGGGGCCACGAGCAGCCACCGCGGCCGCCGATCTGCAACGGTGTGCCGATCGGCTCGACGAGCCGCTGCGCATCGCGTTGGCCGGTGCCCTGAAGGCGGGCAAGTCGACGCTGCTCAACGCCCTGATCGGTGAGGAACTCGCGCCCACCGACGCCACCGAGTGCACGAAGATCGTGACGTGGTTCCGGCACGGCCGGGCGCCGGCGGTCCGGGCGCACCATGTAAACGGTCAGAGCGCCCCGGTGCCCATCGAGCGCAACGGCAGGAAACTGGCCTTCAACCTCGACGCCCTCGATCCCGGTTCCATCGATCGGCTCGAAGTGCACTGGCCGACAGCGGAATTGGGCCGTCGAACGATCATCGACACCCCCGGAACCGCGTCGTTGAACGCCGAGGTATCCCGCCGCACGATGGCGATGCTGGCACCCGAGGATGGGGTCTCCGGTGCGGATGCGGTCGTCTACCTGATGCGGACGTCGACGGCCAGCGACGTGAGCACCCTGGCCGAACTGAACCGCCAGGTCGGCGGCAAGTCCGGGCCGCTCGGTGTCGTCGGGGTGCTCTCGCGCGCGGACGAGATCGGTGTAGGCCGGATCGACGCGATGATGTCCGCCAAGGAGATCGCGGCGCGGTACGCGGCGGCTCTGTCCGCGTCGGGGCTGTGCCAGGCCGTTGTCCCGGTGGCGGGTCTGGTCGCGTTGACGGCGCGGACCCTGCGGCAGCGTGAGTTCGCGGCGCTGACCGCCTTGGCGTCGGAGTCGGCGGAGGATCTGCAACTCGCGATGCTCTCGGTGGACCGGTTCGTGCGTGAGCAGAGTCCGCTGGATCTCGATCACGAGATCCGCGCGGCGCTGATCCGGCGCTTCGGGCTCTTCGGCATCCGGATCGCGTTGGCGCTGCTGCAGGGCGGTGTCAACGACGCGACGACGCTGTCGAACGAGCTGCTCGCCCGCAGCGGTCTGACGGAGCTGCAATCGATCATCGACATCCAATTCGGCCAGCGCGCAGACCAATTGAAGGCGCACTCGGCGTTGACGGAACTGTCGCGGGTGCTGCAGCGGTATCCGGAGCCGGCGGCGTCGTCGATCGCGGGTGCGGTGCGCAGGCAACTCGGCGACACCCACGGATTCGAGGAGGTGCGCCTGCTGGGCCTGCTGCGGTCACGGTCGACGACGCTGACCGAGGGCGAGATCGTCGAGGTGACCCGCCTCATCGGCGGCTACGGCGCCGCGCCCGATGAACGGCTCGGCCTCGATCCGTTCGAGACGATGACGTCGGGTCGGTCGGCCTCGCTGGCGGCCGCCCAGCGGTGGCGCGGCCGGGCGACCCATCCCCTCAACGATTCCTTCACCACCCGCGTGTGCCGCGCGGCGGCGCGCAGTGCCGAAGGAATCGTCGCGGAGATGGATACGGCCGCGGGACGGGCTCGATCAGACCTTCGCCTGCATCGATGACCGCGCCGGATTGCCCTGCTCGTCCTTCTTCGGGTCCGGCTCGTTCTGCTTCTCCTCGACACCGGACTTGATCTTCTTGCCGATCTCGGCGTCCACCCGGGACCAGTACTCGAAGGCACGCTCGAGCACCGGATCGCTCACGCCGTTGAGCAGGTGCCCCACGACGTTGTCGACGAGGCGGTCACGAGCATCGTCGTCGAAGACCTCGCGCACCAGCGTGCCGGCCTGACCCCAGTCGTCGTCCTCGGGATGATCGACGTAGGCGCTGCGCACGATCTGACCGTCGGCCGCCCACTGCGGCTCCGGCTGCCCGGCATAGACCGCGGCCGGCCCGCCCTTCGAATTCGGTGCGTAGACCGGATCGGTCACCGGATTGATGCGCATCGCACCGTCTTTGGAATACGAGTGCACCTCGTTGCGTGGCGCGTTCACCGGGATCTGCTTGTAGTTCACACCGAGGCGGGCACGGTGGGCGTCGGCGTAGGCGAAGACACGGCCGAGCAGCATGCGATCCGGCGAGAATCCGATGCCGGGTACCACGTTGTTCGGCTCGAATGCGGCCTGCTCGATCTGCGCGTGATTGTCGGTGGGGTTGGTGTGCAACGTCATTCGACCCACCTCGTGCAGCGGGTAATCCCCGTGCGGCCACACCTTGGTGAGGTCGAACGGATTGAAGCGGTAGGACACCGCGTCGTCGAACGGCATGAGTTGCACCTTGAGCGTCCAGCTGGGGTACTGGCCGTCGGCGATCGACTCGAACAGATCGCGGGTGTGGAAATCGGTGTCGGCCGCGGCCATCTGATCACCCTCGTGCTGGGTGAAGAACTCGACTCCCTGATCGGAGATGAAGTGATACTTCACCCAGTGCTTCACACCGTCGGCGTTGACCCACAGATAGGTGTGCGAGCTGTAGCCGTTCATGTGCCGCCACGTCTTGGGCAGCCCACGATCTCCCATCAGCCAGGTCACCTGATGAGCCGATTCCGGGGACAGCGTCCAGAAGTCCCACTGCATGTCGTGATCGCGAAGGTTGTTGTCCGCCCGGCGTTTCTGCGATCGGATGAAGTTCTGGAACTTCAGCGGATCCTTGATGAAGAAGACGGGTGTGTTGTTCCCGACCATGTCGTACACACCCTCGTCGGTGTAGAACTTCAACGCGAAACCCCGTGGGTCACGCCAGGTATCGGGACTGCCGCGCTCACCGGCGACGGTCGAGAAGCGCGCCACCATCTCCGTCTTCACCCCGGGCTGGAAGAGCCCCGCGCAGGTGTAGGCCGAGACATCCTCGGTGGTCTCGAAGGTGCCGAACGCGCCGCTACCCTTCGCGTGCGGCTGCCGCTCCGGGATGCGCTCCCGGTTGAATTGGGCCATCTGCTCGATCAGATAGTGATCGTGCAGGACGATCGGGCCACCCGCGCCCACGGTCAGCGAATGTTCCTCGCTGCCGGCGGGAGCTCCCGAATCGCGGGTCGTATAGAAGTCGTTGGTGCCGGACGTATTCTTTGCGGACATATCGCCTCCGGTCATAGTCCTTCGGTCGCCATCGCGTCGGGGCTGAACGACGGGGCGATCCATAGATTGAGACCCGGGCTGTTTCAGGTCCGTGGGTTCGATGCTACGCCGGTGGGTGCCCTGCCCCCTCGGGATCGGCGCACGACGTCCCCCGGGTGAGGGCTATGCGCAGCACTTAGGGTGAACTAACCTGAGGGCGGTTTCCGGGAGGTGTCGTCGTCGACGCCGCTCGGCGCGACACGGGAGGACGACATGGCAGCTCGGGGTTTCACCGGAACGATCATGCGGGCGTACGGGGCGGTGGATCACGTCGCCACGGTCACCCGCACCGAGCAACTCACCGACCATTGCATTCGGATCTTCTTCCATTCCGACACGCTGTTCGACGATGTCGTCTTCGGCCCCACGAGCTGGATTCGCGGATGGTTCCCCGACGGCGACGGCAAGGAGCATCAGCGCGGGTACACCTTCGCCGAGGCGACCCCCGACACCGGCGACTTCGCCATCGACTTCGTGCTGCACGAGCCCGCCGGCCCGGCGTCGACCTGGGCGAGAAACGCCGGGCCGGGGGCGCAGATAGACATGATCTCGATGAGTTCGGTGCCGTTCGAGGTACCCGACAAACCGCCGGCCGGTTACCTGCTGATCGGCGACTCGGCGTCGTTGCCGGCGATCCGGACCGTCATCGCGACCATCCCCGACGAGGTACCCGTCGAGCTGTACCTCGAGGAGCACGACGACCTGGACCGTCAGCTCCCCTTCGCCACCCATCCCCGGCTGCGGGTGCACTGGGTCAAGCGTGCCGACGCGACGTCGGTCGCAGCGGCGCTCGAGACGCGCGACTGGTCGGACTGGAGCCTGTGGGCGGGGCCGGAGGGCACTGCGCTCAAGGAGATCCGAAAGAAGATCAAGGAGTTCGGCTTCCCCAAGGCCGAGACCCATGTGCAGGCGTACTGGTCGCAGGGCAAGGCGATGGGCAAGGATCGTGATCCCGGTGCCGAGCCGCCCGTCGTCGACATCATCGAACCGGCCGCCGACGCCCCGTCCGTCGCAGCCGGCGACGCCACCTGGCGCGCAGCGGGCGCCGGGCGACTGCTGGCACCGCTCAAGCGCACCCTGATCACCGCGGGCGTGATGCAGGCGATCGTCACGCTGGTCCAGCTGGCTCCGTACGTGTTGTTGGTGGAGTTGGGTCGACGGCTACTCGACGGGGCAGAGTCCGCCGAACTCTGGCGACTCGGCATCATCGCGCTGGTGCTGCTGGGCGTCGGGTCGGTGCTCGACGCCGCGATGCTGTTCTGGCTGCACACCGTCGACGGCCGGTTCTCGCGCGATCTGCGGCAACGGCTGCTCAACAAGCTCGCGCGACTTCCGTTGGGCTGGTTCACCGATCGCAACGCCGGCAACGTCAAGACGCTCATCCAGGACAACACACTGTCCCTGCATTACCTGGTCACCCATTCGGTGATCGATGCGGTGGCCGCGGTGGTGGCTCCGGTAGCGGTGCTGGTCTACCTGTTCATCGTCGACTGGCGGATCGCGCTGTTTCTCTTCCTCCCGGTGTTCGCGTATATCTTCGCCATGGCGCGGATGATGGTGACCTCGGGTCCCAAGATCCCCCTCGCACAGACCTGGGCGGAACGCATGAACGGCGAGGCGAGCGCGTATCTCGAAGCGCAGCCGGTCATCCGGATCTTCGGTGGCGTCATGTCGTCGAGGTTCCGCCGCAACCTCGACGGCTACATCTCCTTCCTGGACAACTGGCAGCGTCCGTTCATCTCCATCAAGACGGCCATCGACCTCATCACGCGACCCACCACCTTCCTGTGGTTGATCGTCGTGATCGGCACGCTGTTCGTCGTGTGGGGTTGGACGACTCCCGCCGGACTGCTGCCATTCCTGTTGCTGGGCACCACCTTCGGCTCACGCCTCCTCGGCATCGGCTACGGCCTCGCCGGTCTCAAGACCGGGATGGTTGCCGCGCGCGACATCCAGGAAGCCCTCGACACCCCGGATCTCACCGAGCAGGAGCAGGAGCAGGACGCCGCCGCCGACACCTCGGGCGCAGTCGTCTTCGACGACGTCAGCTTCGCCTATCGCCCCGGAGTGCCCGTCCTGCAGAACATCTCACTGCGACTCGAGCCCGGCACGGTGACCGCACTGGTCGGGCCGTCGGGCTCGGGCAAGTCGACGTTGGCCGGCCTGCTCGCCCGATTCCACGACGTCACCGGCGGCTCGATCACCATCGACGGCCGCGACATCCGCTCGCTCAGCGCCGACGAACTGTATCAACGCCTCGGATTCGTCTTACAGCAAACACAATTGGTGGCCGGCACCGTCGCGGAGAACATCGCGCTCGCCGTCCCCGACGCCACGCGGGAACAGATCGTCGACGCCGCTACCGCCGCCAACATCCACGAGCGGATCGCCCGCATGCCCGACGGCTATGACACGCTCCTGGGCCCCGACGCGGCACTGTCCGGCGGCGAGAAGCAGCGGCTGACGATCGCGCGGGCACTGCTGGCCGATGCACCCGTGATGATCCTCGACGAGGCGACCGCGTTCGCGGATCCGGAGTCGGAATACCAAGTGCAACAGAGCCTCAGCCGCCTGGCTCGGGATCGGACGGTGCTGGTGATCGCGCACCGCCTGCACACCGTGACCGACGCCGACCGGATCGTCGTCCTCGACGGTGGGCATGTCGTCGAGACCGGCACGCATGAGGAACTGCTGGGCCGCGGCGGACGGTATCGAGCGTTGTGGGAATCCGCCGAGGACACTGCGTCCGAGACGACTGGAGCCGACCGATGATCCGCACCCTGATCGCCCTGCTGCCCGCCGACTCCCGCCCCGATCTCAACCGGTTCTTCGCGTTCGCGGTGGCCTCGGCGCTCCTGCGAGCCTTTGGCGTGGTGATGTTGGTGCCGCTGATCGTCGCATTGGTCGACGGCAATCACAGCCACGCGATCTACTGGATGCTCGCGTTCAGTGTCATCACGTTCTTCGGCTGGTTCATCGACGCGGCCGGCTCCAAGGTCGGCTACAACCTGGGCTTCACCCTGCTCGACGGTGCCCAACACTCAGTGGCAGAACGTCTTTCCCGCATCCGGCTGATCTGGTTCTCCGTGACCAACACCTCGACGGCCCGGCAGGCCATCGCCGCCACCGGCCCGGATCTGGTGGGTGTGATGGTGTACCTGCTGCTGCCGTTGGTGACCTCGGTGTTGTTGCCGCTGGCCATCGCCGTCGCCCTGCTGTTCGTGTCGTGGAAGTTGGCGCTGGTCGCCCTGATCGGTGTGCCGCTGCTGCTCGGCGCGCTGTGGGCGAGCACCGCGATCAGCCGGAAGGCGGATCTGCTTGCCGACGAGACGAATTCGGCGTTGACCGAGCGTGTCGTCGAGTTCGCCCGGACCCAGCAGGCCTTGCGGGTGGCACGCCGCGTCGACGCCGAGCGCAGCCTCGCCGGTGCGGCGGTGGCGCGCCAGCACGGCGCCACGACGAGGATGCTGCTCATGCAGGTCCCCGGGCAGTTGCTGTTCAGCATCGCCAGCCAGATCGCGTTGCTGGCGCTGGCCGGTATGGCCGCGTGGCTGACGGTCGACGGTGAGCTGGACGTGGCTGCCGCCGTGGCGATGATCGTCGTGGCCGTACGCTACATCGAACCGTTCGCGGCGGTCGCCGAACTCGCACCCGGACTCGAGACAGGACGCGCCACGCTGGAGCGGATTCAGACGGTGCTCGACGCATCGGTCGACGGCTCCGGCGACGCCACCCACAGCACATTGCTGCCGCCCCGCGTCGAGTTCCAGGACGTTACCTTCGCCTATGGCGACGGCGAGGATCCGGTCCTCGATGGGCTCAGCCTCACCTTCGACGCCGCGTCGACGACGGCCATCATCGGGCCGTCGGGATCGGGGAAGAGCACCATCCTCGGATTGATCGCGGGACTGTATGAGCCGACGTCGGGCCGCATCCTTTTCGACGGTGTCGACGCGGCCACTCTCGATCACCACACCCGCCGTTCGCTGGCATCGGTGGTGTTCCAGCAGCCGTACCTCATCGAGGGCAGCATCGAGGAGAACATCCTCGCCGGCGATCCCGGGGCGTCGGCGGAGAAGGTGGACGCCGCCGCTCGGCTGGCGCGTGTCGACGAGATCACCGACCGGCTCCCCGACGGACGCCGCTCCGCGGTGGGCGAGGGCGGCTCCGTACTCTCCGGCGGTGAGCGCCAACGTATTTCGATCGCCCGTGCACTGCTGAAGCCCGCCCCGGTCCTGGTGATCGACGAGGCCACCAGTGCCCTGGACAACGAGAACGAACGGGCCGTCGTCGATGCGCTGTCCGCCGATGACATCGACCGGACCCGGGTCATCGTCGCGCACCGACAGGCGGGTATCCGGCATGCGGACCGGGTCATCGTGATCGAGGACGGCAAGGTCGTCGAGTCCGGCACTCCGGAGGAACTGCTGGAGTCCGGTGGCTACTTCGCCGGGTTCTGGGAACGGCAGGGTGCTGTTGCGGGGTGGAAGCTCTGACGAGCCGTCAGCGCTTCTTCGGCAGTCCGCCGCCCCAGAGCGCGGCGGCGATCAGGCCGGGCTGACCGAACAACCGGCCGAGGCGCTTGCCGTCAGAGTCTAGGCCGAAGGCGTCGTTGCGCTCGACGTACTGGCCGATGTTGCCCGGGAAGATCGCGGTGTAGAAGCCGGCGAGCGCGATGCCGATCTGCTTGCGGTACTTGGGCAGCAGAGCGAATGATGCACCGAGACCGATCTCGGCGACCCCGGAGCCCAGGACGACCAGATCCTTGTCGACCGGCACCCACTTCGGCACCTGCGCCTGGAAATCCTTGCGCGCAAACGTGAGGTGACTGATCCCGGCGAACGTCATGAAGCCACCCAGGATGAGTCGTGTGACGTTCTGCGAGGCGGGGGCTTTGGGATCGGTGAGCTGCAGGGACATGGGTGGCCTCTCGGTGGGTGCGCGGGTCGTCTCCTCGACGGTACGCCGACGCGGCGCGCTCAGGCGTCCTGCTCAGTTCCCGGCGTCGTGGAAGTACGACTTGGGGCTCTGCAGGAGCGCCGCGGTCGCCGACACTGTGTCCGCGCGGACGATCGCGCCGGCGGCGTCGACGAGGACGAGTGTCAGGGCGGTGTCGTTGCGGACTCCGATCTCGTCGCGGCTGCCGAAGCGGCCGTCGAGGGTGAGCTGATCGGCTGTGGCACCGAAGAGCTTGACGTAGAGGACGTACCGCGTCGTGCCGGGAGTTGCCTCGTGCAACCACGCCTGCAGGACCGCGGTGGTGAGCAGCGACCGCCCGTCGGCTCCGGGAGTGTTCACCGTGGTGATGAAGGCCCCGACATCGGTGACGAGCTTGTCGATCACGGCCGATGCGTCACGGAAGGACTCGCCGTCCTGCTGGAGTCGATCGAGTTCGCGCAGGGCGTCCTCGATCTGTCGGTCCACCTGCTGAGCGGCTTCGGTGGACGTGGCAGTCGTGCGATCCTTCTGCAGCGCGTCCAGCGATGCCTGCTGCGCCTTCTCGCGCGCGTCCTGCTGTGCCACCCGGGACTTCAGGACCGCGTTATGTCCGGAGAGGGCCGCGTGGTTGTTGCGGAGCTCATCGATGCCGAGGACCAGGGGATGCCCGGGATCGATGGTGCGGAAGCCGTCGATGTACACACGCTCGTACTGGCTGGTGCCGGCGCCGTGGAACTGATGGGCGACGGCGGTGAGGACGTGAATGTCCTCGATGGTGGTGGTGAACGACGCCGCGGTCTTCTTGGTGGAGAACAGATTGATCACCGACGGCACGACAGAGGCGGTGGCGCCGAGGACCACGGAGCCGGCAACTGCTTCCCTGATCTCGGGTTCGGGAGCGGTGAGTTTCTCGACCTCCTCGAGCGCGTTGCTGACGGTCTCGCTCAGCGACGTCAGGTCTGATCGAACGCCACGGAGAACCGCGTCCCGGGTCGTCAGATCGGGGTCGGCGGTGATGAGGAACTCCGCCGGGTTGTCAGTCGAGTTATCCATTGCTGCGCGTACTTTCGCGCAGACCTCGCCCGCGGCTTTCTGCAGGGACGGCAGTGCGAGCGCGCCCTGGAACAGGGCGTGATCCCCGGTGGCCTCCAGGGTGCCGTTGTCGAGAGTGGACGGGTCGATCAGGATCGACTTGAGCAGATCGAGTTGCTCCTGAGAGGTGGGGGTCTTGCTGTCGGCGGTCATGAGGTTGCCTCCTGGAAACGGGTGTCGCGTTGGCCGAAAGCCATCTGAGATGTGTTGGTGTCGATGCACCACAGCCACTTGGGGACGGTGTTCTCGTAGTAGAGGTCCATGTCGATGACGGTGTCGCGGAGGAAGATCGGGGGACTGCCGGCGCCCGCGGGTCGTGGTGATCCGGACAGGATCGAGAAGAGGTGCGGGACGGTGAGGGTCGAGAGGAACTCGATCAGCGAGGCGTGTGCGATGCACGGGGTGTTGGTCAGTGCGTCGCGGCCGTGCTGCTCGGCGGCGGCCATCAACAGCGCCCGGGCATCGGCGGGCATGGTGAAGTAGCGTCCGAAAGCGGCTGCTGCAGAATCAAGTTCGTGGGCAACGGCGGGATTGATCGGCAACACGGGCATCGCCTGATACGTCGGTGCGGGGTCGCCGTAGGGCGAGCCCTCGGTATCCACGATTGCGCAGCCGAGGAGCGGCACACCATAGGGTTGACGGCGCAGCCGGGTGACGTTCGCGAGTACCTGATGCAGCCAGGTCATCGACAGCCCGATCATGTACGCGACGCGAGGCGTGGCGAAACTCGTGCCGATCACCGTGTCGTCCAGCGCTGACGCACCATAGGCGAGGACGTCCGGCCCGACGTCGGGGGCACGCGTCGACGCCCGGTTCGAATAGGGTGCGACGCGGGTTGCTGCCGGATCTTCGGTGGCGCCGACGGAGAGCACCCACGGCGGTTCTGCCCACGGCGAGACCGTCTCGAACTGCTGTCCGCGATAGTCGTTTCCGACGGCGATCACGGGAACGGTGAAGTCGGAGAGGAAGCGGGTCATGTGGTTGACGGCGTCGTCGGGACGCAGCGGCGCGGTGTCGGCGTTGCGCGGAGTGAGGGAGATGCTGACCGCGGCGCAACCGGCCGGCGGTGCCGCCTGCGGGATGCCGTCGGGCGTGTCGGTGGCGATGCGCGGGTACGGTTCGCCGGGCGCGATGCCGGTGAACGTCCACTCGGGGTGCATTCGCGCGGCGAGCGCGGTGATCCCGTCGAGGGCGCACAGGATGCGGAAGGTCAGATCGCCGATGCTGTCGTGGCCGACGACCCCGGGAACGGACAGGAGTTCCTCGAGGTGAGAGTCGTCGTCGAGGAAGGCGATCGGTGAGAACGCCAACGAACGCAGATCCTTCCTGCGGTCGGCGAGCACACGCAACGTACTGGTGTTCGTCGGGTCGATGAGTAGCGCAGTCTGATTCATGGAGACTCCACTGGTCCGGGTGCTGAGCGAATCGTAGAGTGCGGACGCGTCGAGTGTCGACAAAACGGACAGACGAGGGCGTTCCCGCGCCGAGGCTCATTTGTCGGTACTCGCCGATAACGTCGCGACAACACCGGTCGATAGCCCGGATGACAGCACTCGACGAGGAGGCCGGGATGGCAGTACACATCGGCGCGGCGGTGCCGTGGCGCCAGTTGCTCAACGCCTACGGCCCAGACGACAACGCCCCCATCGCCGACCTCACCTGGGACATACCGGCGGACTACGCGGCCGGCGATCTACTCGTCGTCACGACCGACAGTCCGGTACCGGCGATCTACACCGTGGAAGTGTTCATCAGCGACGTCGACGACGCCTGGAGCGTGGACACCGATGAATATTCGGGGGTGTTCGACGGTGGGCTGTCCATCGCAGCCGTCGAAGCCCATCTCGGTGACGTCCTGCCTGCCGCTCCCGCCACACTCGGCCAGGAGTTCGGTGAGCGGGTTCTCCGCGCGATCGAGGAGGAGGCGACGAGCCGGACCCCGTGGCGGAGTCTCGATGAGCGCGGATGTCGTGAGGCAGAGCAGGTTCGGCAGACCAGTGATGAGTGGACGCCGTTCTACTGTGCCTGTTGTGGACGGGACTTCGACGATGTCGGTCCCGCTCAGGCGCATACCCTGATCGAGCACGACGAGATCGAGTTCTTCGGAGCGAGACATATCGTCGTGTGCGGTGAGTGTCACGACATCCTGCATGAACCCGTCGGGCCCAGCGCCGAGGAGCTCTTGTTCCGACACCGACCGCTGTGCCCGCGGTGCTCCGCAGAGCGCACCTTCGATGTCCTTCACGGCATGCCCGCCGGTCCGCCGGGGCCCGCCACGCTCCTCGCGGGATGCGTCATCGTGTTCCCGATCGTCGATGAATTCCATTGCAGTGCTTGTGAGTACGAGTGGTCCGAGGACGACGACGTCTACGCGCCGATCGTCGGCGAAGTGTCTCTCAACACGCTCGTCCGTGCCCGCATCGCACCGATCCCGGAGGGCGTGGTGCGCCCTCATGTGCGGACCGGTGAACCCGGCCGACTTGTTCTCGGTACTTATCGCCCGCGGGAGTTACCGCCGGACGCGGGGTGGGGTGGCGGCGTCGCGCATGAGGTCGTCACGGCCGATGACCGCCGGGTGTTGATCGACCCGGATTCCCTGCGGCTGACGGTGCCCGCCACGGAATTCTAGGCCTGCGCCGCAATGCTTTCGGCCAACGCCTGATCCAGGATCTCCAGTCCCGTAACCAACTCGTCGTCGGACGCGGTCAGCGGCGGCGCGATCCGGAAGATCCCACCCATGCCCGGGAGCTGCACGACGTTCATGTGCAGGCCCAGGTCGAAGCAGCGTCGTGTCACCGCTGCACCCAGAGTGTCTGCACCCGTTTTGGTTTCGCGATCGGTGACCAGCTCGATGCCCTGCAGCAGCCCCCGCCCGCGTACGTCGCCGACGCAGTCGTGCTTGGCCTGCAATGCCAGGAGGCCGGAGCGCAGGGTCTCGCCGGCCGCGGCGGCGCGCTCGTCGAGACGATCGCGGTGCAGTACCTCCAAGACGGTGTTGCCGACGGCGGCGACCATCGGATCGGAGACGTGGGTGGTGAAGAACAGGAAGCCGCGCTCGTGGGCGATCTGCTCGATCTCGCTCGATGTGATGGTCGCGGCGAGCGGCAATCCCGCGCCCAGCGTCTTGGAGAGGGTGAGGATGTCGGGGACGATGCCGTCGCGCTCGAACGCGTACCAGGCGCCGGTGCGGCACAGCCCGGTCTGCGCCTCGTCGACGATGAGCAGCATCTCCCGCTCCTCGCACTTGCGTTTGAGGGCGGCGAAATATCCGGGCGGCGGTTCGATGACGCCACCCGACGACAGGATCGGTTCCACGATGCATGCGGCGAGCGATCCGACGGATTGGGCGTCAATCATCTCGAAGCCGTAATCGAGCTGGCGCTGCCAGTCGAGCGTGCCGTCGACGTTCGTGAAATCCGGGCGGTACGGATTCGGTGTCGGCAGCGCGAAGTTGCCGGGTGCGACGGGGCCGTAACCGTAGCGGCCGGCGCTGTAGGTCGACGCCGCGGCGGCATGGGTCATCCCGTGCCAGGAGCGGGCGAACGACACCACCTCGTGCTTGCCGGTGACGAGTTTGGCCATGCGGATGGCGGCCTCGTTGGACTCCGCGCCGGTGGTGAGCAGCAGGACGCGGTCAAGCGGATCGGGCAGCGTCTCGCTCAGTCCGGCGGCCAGGTCGAGTACCGGTTGGCTCAGCATGCCGCTGAAGAGATGATCCAATGTGGCCACTCCGTGCGACACGGTGGCCACGATCTCCGGATGTGAGTGCCCGAGGATTGCCGACATCTGCCCCGACGTGAAGTCGAGGATGCGCCGGCCGTCGGCGGCGAACACCCAGCTGCCCTCGGCACGACTGATCAGCTCCGGGGAGAAACTACCGCCGTAACGGACGAGGTGGCTGGTGTCGATCGCGGCCGGGCGGGTGGAGGTCATGGACCAACGGTACGACGCGAACGGTGGCGACACTCATCGGCGGTCGGAGCGTAACTCGCAGGTTTGCGGACATCAACTCGCAGGTTTGCGGAACATCGGTGACAAACAGGTAGTCACTACTCACGACAACCGACCCATCTCCCCTGGACGATGTATGCACCACACCCCTGGCCCCGGGAGGCTGCGATGACCGCCGAGCAACAGCAGAAGATGGATGCTCTCTACGCGCTGGACAACGTGCTGACCATCGACATCGAGATGCCGTCGGCGACGTGGGATGCGCTCCGCACCGAGGCGCCCGCCGGTGGGGTCTGCAACTTCAACTACAAGGACGGCGGCCGGTACACCTGGCGCACCGCCACCAAGGTCACGATTTCCGGCACCGCTTTTCCCGCGAAGACGACCTTCACCGACGTCGGGGTCAAGAAGAAGTCGTTCTGTGGCTCCATTCGCAGCGACAAGCCGTCCCTGCACATCGACTTCGCGAAGGTCAAGAAGGAGAACAAGCCGATCATCGAAGCACTGATCGGCACGCGGTACATCACGCTGAACAACTCGGTCCAGGATCAGTCGTATGTGCGGCAGACTCTCGGCTACCGCATGTACGAGCAAGCCGGACTCCCGTTCTCCCGCAGCAACTTCGCTCGTGTCCGGGTCAACGGCGTGCCGATCGGGCAGGGATTCCCGGATCAGCGGTTCATCGCTCCGCCCGGACTGTACGTCAACGTCGAACCGGTCATGCCGCGCTACGTCGAGCGCAACTTCACACACCGCAAGGGCAACCTGTACGAGATCGAGCACACCGACGACTTCACCGACGCCCGCTTCGACTTCATCGGTGTCGAAGATCTTTCCGCGTTCGACGACAAGAAGGATCTTCGGCTCGCCATCGATCGGCTCAACGCGCACGGAATCAACGGCGCCCTCGAGGTTTTCGACGTCGACAAGTTCATCAAGCTCTACGCGATGGACTTCTTCCTCAAGCACTGGGACGGCTACTCGCGCAACACCAACAACACGTATGTCTACAACGATCTCGACGCGGTCGCGAACCCGGCTCCGGCGAATGTGCGATTCACCTTGATCCCGTGGGGCCTGGACCAGATCCTGCAACCCACGCGGCATTTCGTGATCGGCTCCGATGGCCGGCTCGCCCGCATGGTGACCGGCACACCGGCCCAGCAGATCACGTTCTACGAGCAGGTCCGTGCGTTCCGCGAGACCATCTTCAGCCGCGACGCCCAGCAGAGCACCTGGATTCCGCTGCTCGATTCGATGCAGAACACCCTCACTCCGTTCGGCGTCCCCAACGTGGCGGCCGAGATCGGGATCGTCCGCAAACAGCTGAGGCTGGCGATGTCGGCGGGCTATCTCGCCGGCGGACTCGCACACTCGCCCGGACTCTACATCCGCGACGACGCCACCAACGACGTCATGCACGCGGGCACCGAAACGATTCCGCCCGCCGACCCGGCAGCGGTGAACTTCGAGACGACCCACCGACCCCGATCGGCAACCATCGACGACACCGATCTCTGGACGATCGGTAGCCTCGGTACCGGAATCTCGGTGCACAACAAGGCGACCGGCAGAGCGTTGCACGCGAGCCAGGGCGTGCAGACATCGCAGGGACTCAAGATGCTCTACACGTGCCCCGACGACAACACCGGGAACGCCGACGAGTTCGACTACGCACTCATCGACTCCCCGGACCAGTCCACCTTCAGCGGATACTTCGAACTCGTCAGCAGGAGAACGGGATTGAAAGCCAAGTTCGGATCATCGCCGACCCCCAACGGCCATCCGCGAGTCCATCAGGATGCCTCCGGGAGCAAGCTGTTCTTCAGCTGAGCTCCGCCGCCGCAAACACACCACTTCTGCAGGTACACACCACCTATTTGGTGGTGTCTATTCACAAAAGTGGGGTGTTTGTGGAACGACGGCGGACGCCGTATCCCCGCAGATCTGGCGCCGCAGCTCTTCGATGTGTTCCTGTGCCTGCTGATAGTAGGGCTTCGGCAGGTGCAGTGTATTCGCTTGTGTCCAAGGATTATTGGGCCGCGTGCTCTGGGCCGTCGGCCAATAGTCGGGGTTGCCGGTCCCCGGGTAACTCTTGGTCAGCACCTCGAGGACACCGGTCAGTGCCCCGCACCGGTATTCGATACCGGTGATCTTCGAGAACGGGATGATCCCGACCTTGAGGGCATCCGCAGCACGTGAGGCATGGTCCTTCTTGACGACGACGAGCCGATCAGCGTAGGCGGCGAGCTGGCCGTAGCGGCCGGCGTTGAGGATGAGCGACGGGTGCTCGTCGGCGGGTGCATTGGCTTCGATGGCCTGCCACTGCGACTCCGACATCGGCTCACCGAAGACGGCCACGCGCTGCCGGTCGGCGAGGCGTTGGGCCTCCTCGCGGCGGGCGAACTCGGCATTGCTGCGGAGGCGCTCGATGCCGGGAGACGCGGCACGGTCGATGCCGGTGTCCTGCAGGGTGTCGAGGAAGTACGCGATGAAGTCGCACTCGGCCTTCTCGAAAGTGCCGAAGCCGCGCGGGCCGCTGGGGGTATGAACCGTGAGCGTGGGGACGAGGCGCACGCACGTGAGGTCATACGATTCGATCTCGTCTGCGTACACCGACACCGCGATCACGTCGTCGGGCAACGCTGCTGCGGTGTTGAATCCGATGATCCGTGCATTGGTGAACGCGACACCCTCGGTGGTTGGCTTGGGGTGATGCGCGGACGCGAAGGCGACGACGGACTCGCCGTCGACGAGATACGGTGCCAAGCGCTGCTGCCAGTGCGTGGCCTTCAACGCGGTTACTGCGGTGCTCAATTTGGCCATGCAACAATTTTACTCGCGGGTAGACAGGTTCTGCACGGTTGGCAACGTGACTGCAACGCCGGAAAGTCATTGGTGTGCAACGGATGTCGACCTGCTACGAAATAGGGGACTTAGGTCCTCGCCGACGAGGTCGTTCGCCAGCGTGTGGTGACGATCACGTGGACCCCCTTGCTGATCTAGCCGTTACTCTCCACATCCCGCGCGTCGATCGCCGCGGCGCATCCCTCGATGCCGCCCCGAATCATGTCGCCATACGGTCCTTCCGGCAGGGCGCCGACCTTTGCCTGCGCCAGCGTGATGTGTCGCGTCGCTTCGTCGAAGCGTCCGAGACGCCGGTAGCAGTCCGCGAGGTTGAGGTGCAGCGACGGATAGAACCCCTCGACCTGCAGGCTCGCGTGATGTGCCCGGGCGCGTTCATCGGTGAGCGAGTCGGCGGCCTCGAGCGCCCGCAGGTCCCAGATGAGCGCATCCCCAGCGTCCGGGTAGAGATCCGCGAGGTAATGCGCGAGGGTGCATCGGTGCAGGGGATCTCCGTCAGCACCGATCTCATCCCACAGGGACAACAGCGCTGCCCGTGCGACGTCGGCGTCGCCGGACTGGCCTTGCGCCATTGCGGCACCGATCGCACTCATCGTCGGATCGGCAGCAGGGACAGAGTCGCTCACCTGACCACGCCGTTCTTCCGGTCCTCACGGTTCTTCATGACGGTGATGCGCAGCGCCTGCCGCAGCACCGTGCTGACCAGCACCCAGCCGTCGACCTCGGCGTTGATGCGTTGCCCTTCGTCGTTGTCGCCGTCGACGAGAAGCGCATTCATGGCGCGCTCGGTGGTTTCGACGATGAGGCGATCGCAGGTTCGCAGGAACGTGAGGATCAGGAGTTCGTTGAGTTCGCAGTCGGCAGCGACCTGCGGTGCGGCGTACGTGTCGTCATGCGCGCACTGATCAGCGATGTGCTGCAACAACTTCGGGATGGGAGCGGTGTCGGTGGGGTGTGCGCACGAGGCTGCTGCGGCGATGCGGCCCCGGATTGCCTTGGCGTCGAACAACAGGAAGTGATGCCACAACCGCAATGACTCGCGGAAGTTGGCGGCCTGGAACGATGGGCAGTGGATGGGAAGTGCCGCGCAGAGATAGCCGTCGTCGACGAACAGGGAGACGTCACGGCATTGTTCGCCGTACTCGAGGATGATGTCACCGATTGCCGCCGGACTACCGATAAGTCCCAGGCGTGCAAGGCATTCCACGCCGACGCCGCGGATCGTCGGCTGGAGCCACGAGTCGATGCCGTCGGTGTCCGGGAGGGGGACGGTCCGATGGATGCTCGGCTCGACCTCGATCCCCGAGGATGCCGACAGGAACTCGGCGACCACCTGCAACAGCCGATCGGGATCGAGGAGCTCGGAGGCGTCGTCGGCTGTCGACGGGGTCATGCTGGGAGCGGGCTCCTCCGGGGCGTCCATCTCGTCGTTGAGGAAGGCCGGGTGCATCACCTCCGAGACATTGCGCAGGGCGTGACCGGCGAGGGCCGCCATGCGGCGTGGCTCACGAATCGACTGTTCCAGGATGTGGGTGCCGTTGTTGAGGCGCCGCCAGCCGAGTTCATCGAGGTAAGCAATCTGGGCGGAGCGTCGCTCCGGAGCCGCGCTCAGGTTGATCTCTTTGATGGTGGCTCGTAGCCGCTTGGCGCCGGTGACCGTGAAGAGAATCCGCGGATTTCCGCAGCTGGGTGTGTCGTCGTTGTCCGTCTGCGCGACGGATGTGTGCTGCCCCTTGCTGAGCTTGCACAGTTCGCCGCCGATGTCGGCCGCCCACTCCTTCCATGCCAGCGTGACCTGCCTGTCGAAGGTGTTGTCCATCGTGTCCCCTGTCTGTGGAAACCCTCGGCTGAATCTGTTTGGGGTGCAGAGTAGGGGAGGGGTCTGACATTCAGTTCCGAGTGCGACGCGGACGCATCGGTCTGGTCTTGCGGTCGTACTTGATCCTCGCCGCGGCCGGCAGGCAGTCGCGGAGATGATCGCCGAGCCGTTCCCACAGGACGGCTTCGCCGTAGAAGTCGTCGGCGTCCCCGCACACCTTGCGGGACTTGGCTTCGGCCCAGCGGTCGTTCCATGCGATGAACTCGCGGTCGCAGATGCGCAGGTAGTCGTAGATCAGGTCGATGTCATGATCGCATGCGAATCCGGCTTGGCCAGGCCGCAATTCGCGGCGTCGCGTCTCCTCCAACAGCTCACGCAACAGACGAGGGATCTCGACGTCGCATCGTCGACCTCCGGTGTGGTCGGGATCGAGGATCTCCACGATGCCCGGCCCCGCGCTGCGCAGGAACTCATACCAGCACCAGATTCCGTTGCGGAGGTTCGCGGGATGAAAGGCAGCACAATCGATTACGCGTGTAAATGGTCGCCGTGAACGTGGAATGAGATTCCGCGATGTCGGCGGCCGATGTCGTTGATGACGTCGTAGACGTGCGCCGGATCGTCGATGAAGGCCAGACGAGCCATGAGCTGGACCTCGGGTGGGTTGTCGTTGATGTGCGTGATGTCGGTATCGAGATCGGACGAGTCGATGGTGGCGCGGATGAGTCCGCCGCGCGTGACGGAGAAGCTGACACGTCCGTGCGGGCCACCGGGCAGCTCGTCGGTGGACTGGCTGATGGTGAGGGTGTCGCCGTAGGTCATCTGCTTCAGATTTCGGCCGAGTGCGATCGCACGGTCACGCCACGCGACCTTGACGTAGCCGTCGAAGCTGAGCTCGGACATCGCGCCTTCCTGACCTGGATCGAACCTGGGGTGGTTCGGGGAGTGTCAGGGTAGGGGAAGGGTATGACAGTCGGCGTGCGGTTCCGTAGGGCGGCAACCGAGAACCGTCCGCAGCCTCCCTCAACCCTGCCCCCGCGCCAACGCCAATTCGGCGGCGACGAGCAACGCGCCCTTGGCGCCCGAGTTGTCGTCGATCGGTCTGCCGAGGATTCGCGTGATGCGATCAAGCCGCTGGTACATCGTCTGCCGGTGAATGTTGAGTTCCTTTGCCGCCGCCACCCGAGACCCGGTGCGGTGCAATGCCACCAGCGTGAGCAGGAACTCATCGCAGCGATCCGACGCCAGGATCGGCCCGAGCACGGACTGCAGAAATCCGTCGACGACCCGCGCATCCACACCGCTGAGGAAGTGGTCGACGGCCACATCGCGGGCCAACGCCACGTAGTCGCGCGATGTCGCAGACGACGCAGCGGTCCGCGCCATCGCCATCTCGGGAGCGAGCGCGAGGATGTCGTCGGCTGGTTCGGTGACACCGATCCGCAGCTGACCCGGCAACGCCCACGACATCAACCGCCGCACCAGATCGTCGACGACGACGCCGCGGTCACGCCGCGTGGGAACGCGGACGATGGAGCGGTGTATGCCGTCGCGGACCTCCGAGAGGACGGGGAACTCGTCGATCCGCAACGCCTCGGACAGTTCGGCGGTCTGCAGTGGACCCGACACCGAGAGCGCGACCACCCCGACGAACAACGCCGGACCATCGAAGCCGAGTTCGGTTGTCGCCGTGCGCATGGCGCGTGCGTCCTCGCTGCGGACAGCACCACTGCGCTCCGGGTCGGCGGCGCTGACGAGTAGGCGGAACACCTCGCGGACGTGTTGGTCGGAGAGAGTCATCGGGTTATCGCGCAGGAGGGCGAGTGCCAGCGGTTCCGGAGCCCGCCGACAGGCCGCCGCGATCATCTGCAGGTCAACGCCGGCGCGTGGCAGTACCTCGAGACTCGCGATGGTGACGCCGGCAGAATCGATCGGCGCGACCCGCGCATACCCGCGGGGGCGTGCGCCCGCCACCTCGGCGGACGCGATCACCGCACCCGCGACCGATCGGATGATGATGGAGCACCCCGTCAGATCCCGCAGCGCGGCCACCATCGCATCCAGATCCCCCTCTGCCGCAAGCACTCCCGCGAGGCGGTGGGTGACCTCGTCGTTGAAATGCAGCTCCCGCACCGACGTCGCCACCAGCCGGCTGTTGATCGCCCGTGTCACGTCGACGAACCGCACCACCTCGTGCAACTCGATCAACGGAAAGCCCCGCGCCGCAGCCTGTTCCGCCAGCGCCGTCGGCATTCCATCGAGCCGCGGACCTTCGACGGCGAGTCCCGCCGCACCGACATCGGCGAGCGAATCAATGTAGGCGCGCAATGCGTCGTCGTCGGTGTCGGCGAGGATGACGCCGGCTACCAGGATCAGTTCACCGCCGGTGAGTAGGTCGGCGACGTCGAGGACCTCTGAGGTGTGCACCCAGCGGAGTTCGTTGTCGAGGTGTTCCCACCCGGCGATGACGGAGGGGCGGGCGGCGGCGAGTGCCGGGTCGGCGAGGATCTCGCGCAACGTCAACGACGCGGGTGGGATGGGCGGCGTCGACGGCATGGCGGCTTCCGAGGTGAGCATCGCTATGAGCGATGTGGCTATAGGGAGCCCAAGACTATAGCCACTCTGTACATACCGCAGCGCGAGCGAGCGGGCGAGGATGGATGCAGCGCAGCGTCGCGCACCGTCACCCTCATCCCGGACCGAGAACGTCCGATCCCGACAGGAACCGTCATGACCTCACTCGACGCCGCGCCCTCCGCGGTGACCATGCCCGACGACGACATCGCCGTCCACGAGGCCGAACTCGAACTCATCCCCGAATCCGCCAAGGTGCACGATGTGCGTGGCCAGTTCTGGATCTGGGCCGGCGCCAACATCGCCCCGATCAACTGGGTGCTGGGCGCCCTCGGTGTCGGCATGGGACTCGGGCTGTGGGAGACCATCGCCGTGCTGGCCCTCGGCAACCTCATCGGCATGGCGATCTTCGGGATCTTCGTGGTGATCGGTCAGAAGACCGGCGTCACCGGAATGGTGTTGTCCCGCGCAGTCTTCGGTCGCCGCGGAGCCTACGTCCCAGCCGCGGTACAGGCCATCGTCTGCATGGGCTGGTGCGCGGTGAACACCTGGATCGTGCTGGATCTGGTGATGGCACTGCTGGGCAGGATCGGCATCGTCGACGCCGCGTCCGCCAACGACGGCGCCCGCATCGCGGTGGCCGCCGTCATCATGGTGATGCAGGTGTCCATCGCATGGTTTGGCTACAAGGTGATCTCCGCCTTCGAACGCTGGACCGTTCCGCCAACCGTCGCCATCCTCATCGCGATGTCGCTCGTCGCGTGGATCGGGCTCGACGTCAACTGGGGCCAGGGCAGCGATCCCGCCATGACCACCAGCCAGCACTGGGGAGCCATCACCGCCGTCATGACCGCCATCGGCATCGGCTGGGGACTCACCTGGCTCGGCTACGCCGGCGACTACTCACGCTTCGTATCCACCGACGTCCCGTCCCGAAAGTTGTTCCTGGCCAGCGCATTGGGTCAGTTCATCCCTGTCGTCTGGTTAGGGGCACTCGGCGCGACGCTGGCCACCTTGAGCTCCTCCGACGATCCCGGCAAGATCATCGTCGACGCCTACGGCGTGTTGGCGGTCCCGGTGCTGCTCCTGGTGGTGCACGGTCCGCTCGCCACCAACATCCTCAACATCTACACGTGCACCGTCTCGACTCAGGCCCTCGACATCCGGGTCGACCGTAGGATTCTGAACGTCCTGATCGGAGTCGTCGCCATGGGTATCGTGACCTTCTTCGTCCTCAACGGTGATTTCGCGACCACCATCGACAGCTGGCTCATCGGCATCGTCGGATGGGTAACCCCCTGGGCCGCAGTCATGTTGGTGCACTGGTTCTACGTCGCTCGCCGCAGCGTCGACGCCGCGTCGTTGTTCACCTCGCCCGCACAGAGCACGCTCCCGATGGTCCGGCCCACCGCGCTGATCTCCCTCGCATTGGGCATCGTGTGCACCTGGTTCTTCATGTACGGCATGCTCGACGTCCTGCAGGGCCCGGCCGCCGTCGCGCTCGGCGGTATCGACCTCTCCTGGCTGGCGGGCGGCACCGCTGCCGCGGTCTCGTACTTTGCCCTCGAAACCGTCCGCATGCGTCGCGTCGTCGCCTGATCTACTCCGACTCTCCCCGAAAGGAATTCACCGCCATGACCGCCGACCTCTTCATTCATCGCGCCACCGTTCTCCCCATGGACGCCGAGCACGGGGCGTCGCCCATCACCCGCTCCATCCGCGTCCACGACGGGGTGATCACCGAGATCGGCGTCGATCTGGTTGCCGCTGAGGGGGAAACGGTCATCGACGGACGTGATCGGCTGGTCGTGCCCGGATACGTCAACGCGCACACCCACTCGTGGGAGGCGCTGTTCCGGGCACGACTGGACAATCTGCCGCTCGAGCACTGGATGCTGCTCTCCTACCCGGTGCTCGGGCTGGAGCCGGTATCGCCCGACCTCATCCGGCTGCGCAGCCAACTCGTCGCCATCGAGTCGTTGCGCAACGGCGTCACCACACTCGTCGACGATGTCCTCGAGATCCCCGGTCAGACCGAAGGGCAGCTCGACGCGGTGTTCCAGGCGTACCGGGACATCGGGATCCGCGCCAACATCTCCGGACATGTGATGGATCATCCGTTGGTGCAACACTTTCCGTTTCTCGCCGATGCGCTGGAGCCGGAGTTGCGCAACGAACTCGATGCGCTCGCGGTGACCTCGGCCGACGACTATCTCGCCTTTGCCCGTAGTGCCGCACAGAAGTACGACGACTATGCCGACGGCCGGCTGCGCTTCATGGTCGGGCCGTCGGCGCCACAGCGGTGCAGCCCCGAACTTCTGGCCGGATGTAGGTCCCTCGCACAGGAATTCGACCTCGAGTTCCACATTCACGTCCTGGAGACCCGCACCCAGGCCGTTACCGCCGAGGAGTTCTACGGCAAGACGATGGTCGGCTACCTCGACTCGCTCGGCGTGCTCACCGAGCACGTCACCATGGCCCACGGCATCTGGCTCACCGACGCCGATCTCGACACCATCGTCGGTGCCGGGTCGTCGCTATCGCATAATCCGATCTCGAATCTGAAGCTTGGGTCAGGCATCGCGCCGTGGCGCAAGTACCTGGACAAGGGCGTCAATGTCGGATTGGGGACCGATGGGATGTCCAGTTCGGACAACGCCCGCATGTCCGAGGTCGTCAAGACCGCAGCACTCCTACACAAGGTCACCGGTCCCGATTTCCGGCAATGGCCGACGGCCCAGGAAGTGTTGACCGCGGGCACGCTCGGTGGTGCGCGCTCGGCGCGGTTGGGCGATGTCGTGGGCAGCGTCGAGGTGGGTAAGAAGGCCGACCTCGTCTTTTACGACATGACCTCCCTCGCCTTCACACCGCGCAACAAGCCAGAGAATCATCTCGTGTACTCGGAGAACGGGTCGTCGATCCGAACGGTCATCGTCGACGGACAGGTCGTGCTCGACGACGGTGAGCTGCTCACCGTCGACGAGAAAGCCGTCCTGGAGGAGCTGCAGGCGCGGGGGCCGCAGCTGCGGGCATGGCAGGACGAGATGGAACGACGCAACCGGGCGTTGCTACCCGCATTCGACCGGCAGTATTCGACGACGATGTCACGCGAGACCGCCGTGAACCGCTACAGCGGGCGCGGGGAGTGCTGGGTCAACTGAGTCGTCGTGAATCAGGTGACTTCGCGTTGATCAGCGCTCACAATGGCCGTATGTGGATCAGTCGGACCCTCATCGTCGAATGTGAGCGGGTGCTGAACGGCGCCGAGACGAAGCACGACGTCGCGCGTGTGGAGGCCGCCGTGCTGCAGGGCGAGGTAGAGGGGCACCTGCACCGGTTGCTGTATGTGACGGCGCTGTACGAGCCGGGTGGGCGGGCGCCGTACACGGGTATCGACGACGTGCGGCGCGCGATCCGCGTCGTGCTGGGGTAGCCGCCGGCCGGGTCCCCGGCGCTCGCGAAACACGTCGTCGGAGGGCTGTGAGCGGTTAGTGTCGAAGGGTCCACCGACGTCCGATCACCCCCAAGGGAACGACGACATGGATCCACACACCGAGAACACCTCATCGCGCGGCAGCACCGCGGAGGACCCCGCCGGACTCCGACGGCTGTCGCAGATCCCCGAGGCCCTCACCTCCCGCCATCAGCTCACCGCGCGATTCCACAACCGGACGCCCCTGGTGATCCTGGATCTCGACGGGACCATCACCTCCGAACGAGCAACGGCCGACGTGGTCGACGGCCTGCGTCACCAACTCGTCCGCGTCGCCCGTTTCTGTCCCGTGGCGGTCATCGGCGGGGGAGGACTCGCGGAGCTGCGGGCGCGGGTCGACGTCGACGGCCTCTGGTACGTCGCCGAACGTGGCCGCCAGATCCTCGGCCGCGACGGCGGGGAGGAGAACCTGGACCCGACCGGCGAGCCCACCACACACGCGGTGCAGTGGTTGCTGGAGCACATGGGCGCCGATGCCACCACCGACCTCCCCATCTACATCGGCGATGGCGGCGCTAGTGAAGCCGTGTACGAGCTACTGGGAGCGGATGGGATCGGCATCGTCGTCCGCAGCGTCGACGACGGTGATCGATCGTCAGCGGCGTCGTTCGTCGTCGAAGATCCCGATGATGTCCGGGAATTGCTGGAACGTCTCGCCGATCTCCTGGGCGCCTCCCCGGACAGTGTCATCCCCACCGACAGTCCGTGGACGGTAGTCTACGACGGCTACGATCCCGACTCCGAGAAACTCCGAGAATCGTTGTGCAGCCTCGGGAATGGCAAGTTCGCCACCCGCGCCTGCTCGCCCGATTCCGTCGCCGACGACTGGCACTATCCGGGCACCTACGCCGCCGGCGTCTTCAACAGGCTCGACGACGAGGTTGCCGGGCACACCATCAACAACGAGAGCATGGTCAATCTGCCGAACTGGCTCTCGCTCACCTTCCGCATCGACGACGGCCCGTGGTTCTCCATCGACTCCGCCGACCTCCTCGAGTACCGCCAGACCCTCGACATCCGCCGCGCCATCCTCAGCCGCCGCTTCCGTTTCCGCGACGACGCCGGCCGCGTCACCGACGTTTCCGAACGACGCTTCGTCGCCATGAATCTCCCGCAGGGGTGTGCGCTGGAGACGACGATCACCCCGCAGGGCTGGTCGGGCAGAGTCGAGTTTCGGAGCCTGCTCGACGGGACGGTCATCAACTCGCTCGTCCCCCGGTATCGCGAGTTGGCGAGCGTCCACCTCGAACCGGTCATCAGCACCGAACTCGACGCTGACTCCGTCCTGCTCTCCGTGCAGACCAACCAGTCCCGCGTGACCGTGGCGATGGCCGCACGAAACACGTTGTGGCGCCGAGAGGAATCGGTCGACGGCGAGTACCGCCTGGTGCACGAACGAGGCGAGCACGGCGACCGCATCGGTCACGACATCGCCGTCGACGTCTCCGACGGACAGCCCATCACGTTGGAGAAGATGGTCACCGTCTTCACCGGCCGCGATCCGGCGATCTCCGAACCGGGCGACGAGGCCGCACGTTCGCTGAGCAGACTCGGGCGGTTCGACGACCTGCTCGACGGGCACGTGCTCACCTGGGGCACGCTGTGGGACCGGTTCGACATCGACGTCGAGAGCCGCGGCAACGAGCTGCGCTTTGTCCGCTTCCATCTGCTGCACGTGTTGCAGACGTTGTCGCCCAACGTCTCTGACCTCGACGTCGGCGTGCCGGCGCGCGGCCTGAACGGTGAGGCGTATCGCGGCCACATCTTCTGGGACGAGTTGTTCGTGTTCCCGGTGCTGAACCTGCGGTTGCCGTGGCTGACCCGATCGTTGTTGCGCTACCGCTACCTCCGGATGCGGGAGGCGCGGCAGGCGGCCGTCGAGGCGGGGCGTGGCGGTGCGATGTTCCCGTGGCAATCGGGCAGCGATGGCCGGGAGGAAAGCCAACAGCTGCACCTGAATCCGGACTCCGGGCGGTGGAATCCCGATCCCAGCCGCCGGCAGATGCACATCGGTATCGCCATCGCCTACAACGTGTGGCAGTACTACCAGGTGACCGGCGACATCGAGTACCTGGTGGACTTCGGCGCCGAGATGCTCGTCGAGATCGCGAGGTTCTACGCCAGCCTCGCCACCTTCGACGACGAGCGTGGCCGCTACAGCATCCGCGGAGTGATCGGACCCGACGAGTTCCACGGAGGCTATCCCGAAAACCCTTATGGCGGAATCGATAACAACGCATACACCAACGTCATGTCGGTGTGGCTGATGGACCGTGCGCTGGAGGCTCTCACCCTATTGCCGCTGCAGGAACGGTCCGACCTTACCCAACGCCTCGGCCTGCACGTGCAGGAGACGACGCGTTGGAAGGACATCACCAGCCGCATGTTCGTCGGGTTCCACGACGGCGTGATCAGTCAGTTCGAGGGCTACGGGGAACTCAAGGAACTCGACTGGGATGACTACCGGGAGCGCTACACCAACATCTCCCGGCTCGACCGAATCCTGGAAGCCGAGGACGACGACGTCAACGCCTACCGCGCCTCCAAACAGGCCGACGTGCTGATGCTGTTCTACGTGCTCTCATCGGAAGAACTGCGAGACCTGTTCAGCGGCATGGGATATGAGTTGAGCGACGACGACATCCAGCGCACAGTCGACTACTACATGGCACGCACCTCACACGGCTCCACCCTCAGCAGACTGGTGCACTCCTGGGTCCTCGCGCGGGCGAACCGTTCCGGCGCCATGGAATTCTTCGACGACGTGCTGCGCTCGGACATCAACGACATCCAGGGCGGCACCACCCAGGAAGGCATCCACCTGGCGGCGATGGCCGGCAGTGTGGACTTGCTGCAGAGGTGCTTCACGGGGTTGGAGACGCGCGGTAACCGCCTGATTCTGCGGCCGCACTGGCCCGACTCCCTCGGCCAGATGGAGTTCGCGATGCTCTACCGCGGGCACAGGTTGAGGCTGCGGGTCAGCGGCAAGGAGGTCCAGGTGACGGCTGCTGCAGGGGCGTCAGCTCCGATCGAGGTGGAGTGTCGCGGGGAGGTCGCTGAGCTCCGCGCTGGCGGGGTGGTGAGGTTGGGGTGATGCGGTGCAGAGTAGGGGAGGGCTCTGACACTCAGTTGCGGGCGCGTGGCTCCACATTCTGTAGCCGCAGGCGCCCCTGGGCGAGGAGCTTGCCGTCGTCGGCGCGGGTGATGCTGACCTCCCACAGTTGTTGAATGGCGCCCTGCTGGACGGGTATCGCAACGACGTCGGCGCTGGCGTTGATACTGGCGGCCGATTCGACGGCGGTGAGGAACACGCCACCATGCACGACACCCCACGGCGTGTAGTGCTGCGGACCGAGGTCGATCCAGCCGGTGACCTTATCGGGCCCTGCGTCGGCGATCTGTAGCCCGGCGGCCTCGAGGAAAGCACTCGGAGCGGGCGCCGCGCTCATGCCTTCTCCTTCGTGCGTGCAACCTGCGGGTACAGTGCCTCAATCGGTCCGGAGAGTGCCGCCTTGACCTGTCGGCTGATGTTGTCGACGAGGATCTCCGGATCACCCGCTTCGATGCCGTCATACGCGGTGCGCACCACGTCGGCGGGCGAGTTCTTCGGTGCGGACACTTCCGAGACCATCGGGGTGTCGGCGTATCCGAGATGTAGTGAGGCAACGTAGATCTCGTCGTCGAGGAGACGGATCCGCTGGGTATTCGTCGCCGACCACAACGCTGCTTTGGTGGCGCTGTAGGCATCGGCGATACCGACCCAACTCAGCGCGGAGAGCACGTTGAGAATGGTGCCGCCGCCGCTCAGCGTGGAGCGGAATGCCTGCACCATCGCGAGGTGTCCCCAGAAGTTGACCTCGAACAGTTCACGCACCGCCGTCAGATCACCGAGGATCGACGAATGATTGAGTGCTCCAGCATTATTGATCAGAACCGTCACGTCGCGGGCCGCCTCGACTGCGGCGGCGATCGAGTCGGCGTCGGTGATGTCGAGGGTGAGTGGCACGATGCGGGGGTCGTCCCACTCGCGGGGGCGGCGTGCTGCGGCGTAGACCTTCGACGCCCCGCGCTGCAGTGCCTGCTCGACGAAGTGTGTGCCCAGTCCGCCGTTGGCGCCGGTGACGAGGACGACGGAGTTGGTGAGAGATGCCATGGTGCTCAGAGCCTTTCGATGATGGTGGCGTTGGCGAGGCCGCCGGCCTCGCACATGACCTGCAGGCCGTAGCGTCCGCCGACCTGCTCGAGGTTGTTGAGGAGGGGGGTGGCCAGGCGTGCGCCCGAGCCGCCGAGCGGATGGCCGATGGAGATGGCGCCGCCATTGATGTTGACCTTGGCCAGATCGGCCCCGGTCTCTTTGTGCCACGCCAGGACCACGGATGCGAAAGCCTCATTGACCTCGAAGACATCGATGTCGTCGATGGTGAGGCCGGCCTTCGCGAGGACCTTGGCGGTGGCGGGGATGATGCCGGTGAGCATGTAGATCGGGTCGTCGCCGGCGACGGCAAACGAGTGAACGCGGGCTCGCGGGGTGAGACCCAGGCGGCTGGCGGCATCCTCGCTGGTGATGAGGAGCGCGGCCGAGCCGTCGTTGACGGGTGAACTGTTACCGGCGGTGACCCGCCAGTCGATCTCCGGGTAGCGGGCCGCCCAGGCGTCGGAGCGGAACGCAAGGCGAAGTCCGCCAAGGGATTCGGTGGTGGAATCGGGGCGGATCGTCTCGTCGATGTGCAGATCATTGACGAAGGAGACCTGCGAATCGAACAGGCCGTCCTTCCACGCCGACGCCGCGCGCTGGTGTGAGGTGGCGGAGAACTCGTCGAGCTCGGCGCGTGACAGATTCCAGCGGTTCGCGATCAGCTCTGCGCTGATGCCCTGGGGGACAAGGCCTTCGGCGTACCGCTCGGCGACCTTGGGGCCGGCGAAATCCTTGCCCTGGAACTGGGAGCCGATGGGGATGCGGCTCATCGACTCGACACCGGAAGCGATGGCGACGTCGTACGCACCGGCGATCACCCCCTGCGCGGCGAAGTGGATGGACTGCTGGCTGGAGCCGCATTGGCGGTCGACGGTGACGCCGGGTACCGACTCGGGGAATCCGGCGGCCAGCAGCGACCATCGCGCATTGTTGCCGGACTGTTCGCCGATCTGCCCGACGGTGCCGCTGATGACGTCGTCGACGACGGCCGGGTCGATGCCGGTCCGCTCGACGAGTGCCGCCAGCGCGTGTGCATGCAGGTCAACGGGATGGATCTCGGAATACGCGCCGCCGGGCTTGCCCTTGGCGACGGGCGTGCAGACGGCGTCGACGATCACAGCTGTGTTCATGAGACTTCCTTCTTCCGTGCTCCAGATAGCTGACTACTGAAGCCCATAGCCAGAAGCTACACCCTGACTATGGCTTTGCAAAGTGAGGAGTATGATTGGTCACATGAATGACGACGTCATCGAACTCGAAGGCGCCTTTGCTGACCGCGACGAGTGGCCCGCGAAGGGCTGGTGTCGGGTGGAGCGCGCGCTGGATGTAATCGGCACGAAGTCGTCGATGATGCTCGTTCGCGAATTACTTTATGGCGCACACCGATTCGACGACTTGGCCCGACGCGCCGGGCTGAGTGACGCCGTCGCCGCCGGCCGGTTGAAGCAGCTGTACGCCGACGGCGTGGTGGATCGACGGCCGTACCAGGAGCCGGGGAAGCGCACCCGCTACGAGTACGTGCTGACCGAGCGGGGACGGGCGCTGTATCCGATCGTCGTCGCGCTCATGGAATGGGGTGACGAACTACGCGACGACCGAAAGACCGCCGTCGAACTCGTCCATCGCGACTGCGGTGCACCACTACATGCGACAGTCACCTGTGCCGAAGGGCATGATGTTCCGTTAGACGATGCCGCCGCCCGGATGCGGGATGAGGAGTGGGTGTTGGGGGCTCGAGAGCGGGCACGGCGTCAGTAGTCGCGCGAACGCTCTCTCCAGCGGCGCATGAGAATAGTTCGCTGCAAGGCAAGATTGAGCGAGAAATCGGTCATCGCCCACGAGGTCGATACAGCGCGCAAATGTTTGAAATCGCCTGACGCCTGTCGCTCTGCCGCATCAGCGGCGCGTTCCATCCATTCGACGACCTGGTGCTTACATCGACGCTGATAGTCGAGGATCAGGTCGACATCGCCGTCGAAGTACGCAGCGACACCCTTGGTCGGGGAGTCGGCGGCTCGATTGTCGTAGATCTCCTGCAGGAGCGGAGGGATGTCGCCCTCATCGCCGACGGGTGTGGTCTGTTCTGAATCGAGGAGGTCGATGATCCGCGGCGCGCCGACTGTCAGGAAATCCCGCCAGTCGCGGATTCCGGCGCGCAGGTTCTCGGGATGGAATGCGGCGCAATCGACGACACGCACGGCGTGGAGCCCGGCATTCTCGATGTACAGCGAGATGGTCGGCCAGTCCCTGCCGACGTGGTAGATGACGTTGCCGAGTGCTCTGGGGTTGGCGAGCGGAACGACCCTCGCGCGGAACTCCACTGATGGACCGATGGACGTCGCGCCGATCTCCAGCTGTGATTCGAACCCGGCCATCAGAGGCAATGTCAACGAGTACAGCCCGTTGAGGCGGAGAATCTGCTCGGGGGACGCATAGCTTTTGATGAGCTCGAACAGCTCCTCAGCGCCGGTGACGAGCACGGTGTCCTCATCCTCGTCGGGCGGCCAGAACGGGGAGTCGAAGATCTCGTGAGGTGACATCTGGTGCCGTGTCAGAAAACTCGGATGGACCACGTCCCATACGGTGAGCATGGCCTGACATCCCATGGTGGCGATGCGCGGTGCCTGCCGCTGGCCGGCTTCGACGATCAGCGTTCCGTTGCGGAGGAGCCGCCAGCCTTCGGCGACGAGACCGGAGATCTGCGCCTCTCGCAGTTCCGCACTGGTATGCAGGTCAGTGGCATCGATGGTGGCACGGAGGCGCCGCGCCCGGGTCAGGGTAAACGTGATGCGCCCGCGTGGCCCGCCGGGGAGATCGAAAGCGGAATGGATGAGCGTGCGCACGTCGCCGAACTTCATTGCCGACAGAAGCCGGCCGAAGGTCGTGGCGTAGCGGTGCCACGCATACTCGACTTGGTCGTCGAATGAGAGCTCGGACATGGCACCTCCTCAGGTAGTGCTGGCGTTGTCCTCGGAAAGTTAGTGGGAGGTACTGACAATCCGCAGTCGCCCGGGGGCGCTGTTCGTGCGTGATGCGGGCGACTTTGGCGTGCCGGGGCGCTCACAACATGAGCATGTGGATCAGCCGCACCCTCATCATCGAATGTGAGCGCGTACTGAACGGCGCCGATACCGAGAACGACGTTGCGCTGCGTGGAGGCCGCCGTCCTGCGGGGCGACGTCGAAGGACAACTGCATCGGTTGCTCTATGTGACGGCCTTGTATGAGGGCTCTTCGAGGTTAGCCGGGCACTGCTCAGCAGTGGAATTGCTGGATGTTGGCCCGCTGGGCGCGGGTGCAGTGGAATCGTATCCGGCGGCGTGAGTTTTCGGTGTTTCGGAACCCGCAGGCAACGCGTTTGACCTGCTTGACCAGGCGGTTGTAACCCTCGGTCCGCGCGTTGGTCAGCCCGGTATGCAGGAACGCCAGGATCGCTGGCCACCAGGTCTC